>NZ_JBETXJ010000001.1 GCF_040427915.1 Gardnerella vaginalis
CATCCTCGAGCAGACCGCCATTAAAATGTCTAAATTCACGGCATTAAATTCTCTTAAGCCTTGATTGTTAAACGCATTAGCATATTTCACGATTTGATTACCCATAATTAAATAATACCATGGTATTTTATTTCCCAAAATAGTAGTTTAATACCTCCCAAAAAGGTATTTAAGTCTCCCAAAAAGGTATTTTAATAGTCCGTCAGCCCTACTCTCCCAACGGGTTTCAGCCGCCTAAAAGATTATATAAAAGATTTATATATAAAAAGAGTTAATTTTTTTCCCAAAAAAGTAGTTTTTTAGAAAAGATAGATTTTGTTCATTATGTTTAAGATTCTTAAGACTATTCTCGATGACTTAGAAGGAAAAACCCTGCTTCTTAAACCACCAAAATAAATATTTTTTTGACGATATTTATATGGTGACATGACCTTATAGGTATGTCATTAATTTACAAATATCTATTAAAAGGAAAAAATAATGCAAAATCTATATGGAAATTTTCAAGCAGTAGTTCTCGAACAGGTTACTGAGAATGATTTTGAGCAAGTTATGAATAAAGACGGCTCAGAAAAACAAAGGGATGGTAAACCAGTATTCCAGCTCACAAAAGATTCCAGAAGCAAGATGTTATTGAAAGACGGAACTGGTCTTTATACTTCTTTTAAGTTCTTGGCGTTTAAGCCAACTTTTGAAGCTGGTAATTATAGTCTTAAGGCTCAAATTACGCCTTATATTGCTTCTAACTTCATAAATTACAGCATCCTTATCAGTGAGGTTCTCAAGTGATGTTCGGCAAAGATAAGAAAGCAATAAAATTTTATGCCGATTTTGAGCTTGCAGAACTGCTTCGCAGGGCAAGTTTTTACCGACGCACGTCAATTAGCAGTCTTGTTTGCGAAATTCTCACAGACCGTTTCAAGCCTGCTGTAGACCACGCACATAATACCCCTCAGGAGCCACAAAAACGCCCCTCTGAACGTGTTTTAGATAATACGGGTAGTAATTTACCTACAAGCATTAAACATCCGTTAAAACCCGCTTTTTCAGGCTTGCCTAACCCGTTCGATGAACAATTAAAGAAGAAAGCCAAAGAGTTCGGCATATAAACGGTTCAAAGATATTATAATTTTGTAGGGAAATCTTACGAAGTTTATTCTAAAACTAAACCATTTATCTAATTCATAAAAGCACTTGAGAGTTTTTCTCAGGTGCTTTTATTGTTTTTCCTGATTGCGGTAGTTAGCAGTGACATCTAGGCACTATATTCTTTATGCCTTTGGTGAAGTGTGCCTAGGCATAAACTTGACGCGGAGCATGGGCGGAGCGAACAAGTTTTACGCCGTCAGGTGCCCTATTGCCACAGGCATATAGTTATTGTGCTGAATGTTGCGTTTTGGCATTGCTAACGTGATGAGGAAAGCGACTAAGAGCGGCGTAGCCGTTCCGACCTCGTCGGAATGTTACTCTTAGTCGCTATTTGGAAAATAGAAAATAATGTCTTATTTTCGTTGATATATCAACCTTTTTAGCATTTTCCATTTTATAATTTTTATCATTTAGAAAAGTATTTTTAAGCATTTTTTATCATTTGGAAAATTTTTTAGCTTTCAGTTTTTAATTTCTCCGATATTAAACCTTTAGGTCGGTTAGATAACCGAATGTGTAAGCCCTTTTAGGGGAAGTTTTTTATTTTATATGGAGATTTAATTAAAAATGAATGTAAAAATCTCAAAGTATTTTATTGGCACGCTTAAAGCAGAAGATTTTTCCTCTGATGAGGTTAAATCAGCTTTAGATTCGGTGTGCAACAATTATGTTTTTCAAAAAGAACAGGGTTCTAAAACTGGGTATGAGCACTACCAAATCTGCTTGAATACTAAAAATTCAACGACTATTTTTGCGTTAAAAAATAAGCTCGTTACTCTTAATAAAAAATTCGACCCTCTTTACCTCGAACCTGCCAAATCCCAATTTGCTGTCGAACACTATTGCTCAAAATCTGATACCTATGTTGAAGGCACTCGTGTCTTTTCTAGCCCAGAATATGAGCAAAAAATTAAAAATAAATATAATAATAATTTAAGTAAAAATAATAATTCTTCCGAAAAAGTTACGTTCAAAATGATGGACGATTACTTTAATAAGAATGTTTCGGAACACGGCACAGATTGGTTTATCTCACCTTTTTGTGAATATGCATGGTTTTTCAAACAGCATAAATCGTTCTATGAGTTGAGTTGTAAAGGTTATTTTGACACTCTTGCTCTTGCTAATCGCTCCACTTATAAGAAGGTTTATTATATTTACGGAATAACTGGTAGTGGTAAGTCGACGCTGATACGTGCTCTCTTTCCTAGTTATAAAAACTGTTTCCCCTTTTCTAATTCCGAACGCTGGTTTGCAAATGGTTATAAATGCGAATCAATCGGTATCTTTGACGATACACCTCTCCCTTCTATTTCAACATTTCTAACCATGACTAATCCTCAACCGTTTAATTTCGACGTTAAAGGTGGCATAGTTGCCAATTGCTTAAATACGATTATTATTCTTTCCAACCTGTCGCCTGAGAAATATTTTGATTATTCTCATATGGATTCCAAGCAGGTCGATGCTGTTAAACGTCGCATTACGCATAGCTGGTATTTTGATAATCCCCTTCCTGAAGGCTACTTATTCGATGAAGATAAAGATTTAAGCATTTATTTGTCAGACGACGTTCGTCGCACAGCTTTCGAGACTATAAGAAAAGAGATTCAAAAATGATTAATAATGTAACACCGTTATTAATGGTTGTTGATTTTATTTAAGATGAAAGGTCTTTTTCATCAGCTGCCATGGTGTTAGTCCATCATGTTCGCGTTTGAATTTTTCGAATTCTTCTTTATGTTTTTTCGCGGATTCTTGGCTTTCCATGGCTTTATTTATTTTTTCGTTCTGTTCTTCAACTGCTGTTATTTTTTCTTTGTTGAACGTAAATTCGTATGCGATTATTTTTCTTCTTCCTCGTTTTATTTCGGAAGAATAAATTGGTTTGACTTTAAGTCCAATTAATGGCTCTAATTCACTTAAAATTGGCTTTATGACTTTGCTGTTTATGTTTGTTTTATAGCTATCTGGTATATCAAGTAGTCTTCTAAAATCGTTTACGTTCACTCGCCATATGCCTGTGTTTCTGAACATTTTTAGTCTTCGAAACGCTTCTTTGCTATAGGAACTTTTTAGTTTCATGTATGAAGATAACTCAAACCGAGTAAAATTCGAACCTAAATTATTCAGCAAGAACGCGAATTGTTTATTTACTGCAACGGTTAGTTTTGCTTCTTTTAGATTTGTTTTGAAGCATGAGAAAAGATTGAATTGGATGTATTCGTCTTTATCTTCATAAGCAAAATTAAGTGCTAATAGTTTCTTATTTGTTTCAATAATTCGTTGAGCTAATTCAGCGTTACTAATATTTTTTTCGCAACACATTAATTTCTTTAGCTCTGAGAATGTGAATGTAATTTCATCATCGTTCTTTTCTCGCATCCTCGAGCAGACCGCCATTAAAATGTCTAAATTCACGGCATTAAATTCTCTTAAGCCTTGATTGTTAAACGCATTAGCATATTTCACGATTTGATTACCCATAATTAAATAATACCATGGTATTTTATTTCCCAAAATAGTAGTTTAATACCTCCCAAAAAGGTATTTAAGTCTCCCAAAAAGGTATTTTAATAGTCCGTCAGCCCTACTCTCCCAACGGGTTTCAGCCGCCTAAAAGATTATATAAAAGATTTATATATAAAAAGAGTTAATTTTTTTCCCAAAAAAGTAGTTTTTTAGAAAAGATAGATTTTGTTCATTATGTTTAAGATTCTTAAGACTATTCTCGATGACTTAGAAGGAAAAACCCTGCTTCTTAAACCACCAAAATAAATATTTTTTTGACGATATTTATATGGTGACATGACCTTATAGGTATGTCATTAATTTACAAATATCTATTAAAAGGAAAAAATAATGCAAAATCTATATGGAAATTTTCAAGCAGTAGTTCTCGAACAGGTTACTGAGAATGATTTTGAGCAAGTTATGAATAAAGACGGCTCAGAAAAACAAAGGGATGGTAAACCAGTATTCCAGCTCACAAAAGATTCCAGAAGCAAGATGTTATTGAAAGACGGAACTGGTCTTTATACTTCTTTTAAGTTCTTGGCGTTTAAGCCAACTTTTGAAGCTGGTAATTATAGTCTTAAGGCTCAAATTACGCCTTATATTGCTTCTAACTTCATAAATTACAGCATCCTTATCAGTGAGGTTCTCAAGTGATGTTCGGCAAAGATAAGAAAGCAATAAAATTTTATGCCGATTTTGAGCTTGCAGAACTGCTTCGCAGGGCAAGTTTTTACCGACGCACGTCAATTAGCAGTCTTGTTTGCGAAATTCTCACAGACCGTTTCAAGCCTGCTGTAGACCACGCACATAATACCCCTCAGGAGCCACAAAAACGCCCCTCTGAACGTGTTTTAGATAATACGGGTAGTAATTTACCTACAAGCATTAAACATCCGTTAAAACCCGCTTTTTCAGGCTTGCCTAACCCGTTCGATGAACAATTAAAGAAGAAAGCCAAAGAGTTCGGCATATAAACGGTTCAAAGATATTATAATTTTGTAGGGAAATCTTACGAAGTTTATTCTAAAACTAAACCATTTATCTAATTCATAAAAGCACTTGAGAGTTTTTCTCAGGTGCTTTTATTGTTTTTCCTGATTGCGGTAGTTAGCAGTGACATCTAGGCACTATATTCTTTATGCCTTTGGTGAAGTGTGCCTAGGCATAAACTTGACGCGGAGCATGGGCGGAGCGAACAAGTTTTACGCCGTCAGGTGCCCTATTGCCACAGGCATATAGTTATTGTGCTGAATGTTGCGTTTTGGCATTGCTAACGTGATGAGGAAAGCGACTAAGAGCGGCGTAGCCGTTCCGACCTCGTCGGAATGTTACTCTTAGTCGCTATTTGGAAAATAGAAAATAATGTCTTATTTTCGTTGATATATCAACCTTTTTAGCATTTTCCATTTTATAATTTTTATCATTTAGAAAAGTATTTTTAAGCATTTTTTATCATTTGGAAAATTTTTTAGCTTTCAGTTTTTAATTTCTCCGATATTAAACCTTTAGGTCGGTTAGATAACCGAATGTGTAAGCCCTTTTAGGGGAAGTTTTTTATTTTATATGGAGATTTAATTAAAAATGAATGTAAAAATCTCAAAGTATTTTATTGGCACGCTTAAAGCAGAAGATTTTTCCTCTGATGAGGTTAAATCAGCTTTAGATTCGGTGTGCAACAATTATGTTTTTCAAAAAGAACAGGGTTCTAAAACTGGGTATGAGCACTACCAAATCTGCTTGAATACTAAAAATTCAACGACTATTTTTGCGTTAAAAAATAAGCTCGTTACTCTTAATAAAAAATTCGACCCTCTTTACCTCGAACCTGCCAAATCCCAATTTGCTGTCGAACACTATTGCTCAAAATCTGATACCTATGTTGAAGGCACTCGTGTCTTTTCTAGCCCAGAATATGAGCAAAAAATTAAAAATAAATATAATAATAATTTAAGTAAAAATAATAATTCTTCCGAAAAAGTTACGTTCAAAATGATGGACGATTACTTTAATAAGAATGTTTCGGAACACGGCACAGATTGGTTTATCTCACCTTTTTGTGAATATGCATGGTTTTTCAAACAGCATAAATCGTTCTATGAGTTGAGTTGTAAAGGTTATTTTGACACTCTTGCTCTTGCTAATCGCTCCACTTATAAGAAGGTTTATTATATTTACGGAATAACTGGTAGTGGTAAGTCGACGCTGATACGTGCTCTCTTTCCTAGTTATAAAAACTGTTTCCCCTTTTCTAATTCCGAACGCTGGTTTGCAAATGGTTATAAATGCGAATCAATCGGTATCTTTGACGATACACCTCTCCCTTCTATTTCAACATTTCTAACCATGACTAATCCTCAACCGTTTAATTTCGACGTTAAAGGTGGCATAGTTGCCAATTGCTTAAATACGATTATTATTCTTTCCAACCTGTCGCCTGAGAAATATTTTGATTATTCTCATATGGATTCCAAGCAGGTCGATGCTGTTAAACGTCGCATTACGCATAGCTGGTATTTTGATAATCCCCTTCCTGAAGGCTACTTATTCGATGAAGATAAAGATTTAAGCATTTATTTGTCAGACGACGTTCGTCGCACAGCTTTCGAGACTATAAGAAAAGAGATTCAAAAATGATTAATAATGTAACACCGTTATTAATGGTTGTTGATTTTATTTAAGATGAAAGGTCTTTTTCATCAGCTGCCATGGTGTTAGTCCATCATGTTCGCGTTTGAATTTTTCGAATTCTTCTTTATGTTTTTTCGCGGATTCTTGGCTTTCCATGGCTTTATTTATTTTTTCGTTCTGTTCTTCAACTGCTGTTATTTTTTCTTTGTTGAACGTAAATTCGTATGCGATTATTTTTCTTCTTCCTCGTTTTATTTCGGAAGAATAAATTGGTTTGACTTTAAGTCCAATTAATGGCTCTAATTCACTTAAAATTGGCTTTATGACTTTGCTGTTTATGTTTGTTTTATAGCTATCTGGTATATCAAGTAGTCTTCTAAAATCGTTTACGTTCACTCGCCATATGCCTGTGTTTCTGAACATTTTTAGTCTTCGAAACGCTTCTTTGCTATAGGAACTTTTTAGTTTCATGTATGAAGATAACTCAAACCGAGTAAAATTCGAACCTAAATTATTCAGCAAGAACGCGAATTGTTTATTTACTGCAACGGTTAGTTTTGCTTCTTTTAGATTTGTTTTGAAGCATGAGAAAAGATTGAATTGGATGTATTCGTCTTTATCTTCATAAGCAAAATTAAGTGCTAATAGTTTCTTATTTGTTTCAATAATTCGTTGAGCTAATTCAGCGTTACTAATATTTTTTTCGCAACACATTAATTTCTTTAGCTCTGAGAATGTGAATGTAATTTCATCATCGTTCTTTTCTCGCATCCTCGAGCAGACCGCCATTAAAATGTCTAAATTCACGGCATTAAATTCTCTTAAGCCTTGATTGTTAAACGCATTAGCATATTTCACGATTTGATTACCCATAATTAAATAATACCATGGTATTTTATTTCCCAAAATAGTAGTTTAATACCTCCCAAAAAGGTATTTAAGTCTCCCAAAAAGGTATTTTAATAGTCCGTCAGCCCTACTCTCCCAACGGGTTTCAGCCGCCTAAAAGATTATATAAAAGATTTATATATAAAAAGAGTTAATTTTTTTCCCAAAAAAGTAGTTTTTTAGAAAAGATAGATTTTGTTCATTATGTTTAAGATTCTTAAGACTATTCTCGATGACTTAGAAGGAAAAACCCTGCTTCTTAAACCACCAAAATAAATATTTTTTTGACGATATTTATATGGTGACATGACCTTATAGGTATGTCATTAATTTACAAATATCTATTAAAAGGAAAAAATAATGCAAAATCTATATGGAAATTTTCAAGCAGTAGTTCTCGAACAGGTTACTGAGAATGATTTTGAGCAAGTTATGAATAAAGACGGCTCAGAAAAACAAAGGGATGGTAAACCAGTATTCCAGCTCACAAAAGATTCCAGAAGCAAGATGTTATTGAAAGACGGAACTGGTCTTTATACTTCTTTTAAGTTCTTGGCGTTTAAGCCAACTTTTGAAGCTGGTAATTATAGTCTTAAGGCTCAAATTACGCCTTATATTGCTTCTAACTTCATAAATTACAGCATCCTTATCAGTGAGGTTCTCAAGTGATGTTCGGCAAAGATAAGAAAGCAATAAAATTTTATGCCGATTTTGAGCTTGCAGAACTGCTTCGCAGGGCAAGTTTTTACCGACGCACGTCAATTAGCAGTCTTGTTTGCGAAATTCTCACAGACCGTTTCAAGCCTGCTGTAGACCACGCACATAATACCCCTCAGGAGCCACAAAAACGCCCCTCTGAACGTGTTTTAGATAATACGGGTAGTAATTTACCTACAAGCATTAAACATCCGTTAAAACCCGCTTTTTCAGGCTTGCCTAACCCGTTCGATGAACAATTAAAGAAGAAAGCCAAAGAGTTCGGCATATAAACGGTTCAAAGATATTATAATTTTGTAGGGAAATCTTACGAAGTTTATTCTAAAACTAAACCATTTATCTAATTCATAAAAGCACTTGAGAGTTTTTCTCAGGTGCTTTTATTGTTTTTCCTGATTGCGGTAGTTAGCAGTGACATCTAGGCACTATATTCTTTATGCCTTTGGTGAAGTGTGCCTAGGCATAAACTTGACGCGGAGCATGGGCGGAGCGAACAAGTTTTACGCCGTCAGGTGCCCTATTGCCACAGGCATATAGTTATTGTGCTGAATGTTGCGTTTTGGCATTGCTAACGTGATGAGGAAAGCGACTAAGAGCGGCGTAGCCGTTCCGACCTCGTCGGAATGTTACTCTTAGTCGCTATTTGGAAAATAGAAAATAATGTCTTATTTTCGTTGATATATCAACCTTTTTAGCATTTTCCATTTTATAATTTTTATCATTTAGAAAAGTATTTTTAAGCATTTTTTATCATTTGGAAAATTTTTTAGCTTTCAGTTTTTAATTTCTCCGATATTAAACCTTTAGGTCGGTTAGATAACCGAATGTGTAAGCCCTTTTAGGGGAAGTTTTTTATTTTATATGGAGATTTAATTAAAAATGAATGTAAAAATCTCAAAGTATTTTATTGGCACGCTTAAAGCAGAAGATTTTTCCTCTGATGAGGTTAAATCAGCTTTAGATTCGGTGTGCAACAATTATGTTTTTCAAAAAGAACAGGGTTCTAAAACTGGGTATGAGCACTACCAAATCTGCTTGAATACTAAAAATTCAACGACTATTTTTGCGTTAAAAAATAAGCTCGTTACTCTTAATAAAAAATTCGACCCTCTTTACCTCGAACCTGCCAAATCCCAATTTGCTGTCGAACACTATTGCTCAAAATCTGATACCTATGTTGAAGGCACTCGTGTCTTTTCTAGCCCAGAATATGAGCAAAAAATTAAAAATAAATATAATAATAATTTAAGTAAAAATAATAATTCTTCCGAAAAAGTTACGTTCAAAATGATGGACGATTACTTTAATAAGAATGTTTCGGAACACGGCACAGATTGGTTTATCTCACCTTTTTGTGAATATGCATGGTTTTTCAAACAGCATAAATCGTTCTATGAGTTGAGTTGTAAAGGTTATTTTGACACTCTTGCTCTTGCTAATCGCTCCACTTATAAGAAGGTTTATTATATTTACGGAATAACTGGTAGTGGTAAGTCGACGCTGATACGTGCTCTCTTTCCTAGTTATAAAAACTGTTTCCCCTTTTCTAATTCCGAACGCTGGTTTGCAAATGGTTATAAATGCGAATCAATCGGTATCTTTGACGATACACCTCTCCCTTCTATTTCAACATTTCTAACCATGACTAATCCTCAACCGTTTAATTTCGACGTTAAAGGTGGCATAGTTGCCAATTGCTTAAATACGATTATTATTCTTTCCAACCTGTCGCCTGAGAAATATTTTGATTATTCTCATATGGATTCCAAGCAGGTCGATGCTGTTAAACGTCGCATTACGCATAGCTGGTATTTTGATAATCCCCTTCCTGAAGGCTACTTATTCGATGAAGATAAAGATTTAAGCATTTATTTGTCAGACGACGTTCGTCGCACAGCTTTCGAGACTATAAGAAAAGAGATTCAAAAATGATTAATAATGTAACACCGTTATTAATGGTTGTTGATTTTATTTAAGATGAAAGGTCTTTTTCATCAGCTGCCATGGTGTTAGTCCATCATGTTCGCGTTTGAATTTTTCGAATTCTTCTTTATGTTTTTTCGCGGATTCTTGGCTTTCCATGGCTTTATTTATTTTTTCGTTCTGTTCTTCAACTGCTGTTATTTTTTCTTTGTTGAACGTAAATTCGTATGCGATTATTTTTCTTCTTCCTCGTTTTATTTCGGAAGAATAAATTGGTTTGACTTTAAGTCCAATTAATGGCTCTAATTCACTTAAAATTGGCTTTATGACTTTGCTGTTTATGTTTGTTTTATAGCTATCTGGTATATCAAGTAGTCTTCTAAAATCGTTTACGTTCACTCGCCATATGCCTGTGTTTCTGAACATTTTTAGTCTTCGAAACGCTTCTTTGCTATAGGAACTTTTTAGTTTCATGTATGAAGATAACTCAAACCGAGTAAAATTCGAACCTAAATTATTCAGCAAGAACGCGAATTGTTTATTTACTGCAACGGTTAGTTTTGCTTCTTTAGATTTGTTTTGAAGCATGAGAAAAGATTGAATTGGATGTATTCGTCTTTATCTTCATAAGCAAAATTAAGTGCTAATAGTTTCTTATTTGTTTCAATAATTCGTTGAGCTAATTCAGCGTTACTAATATTTTTTTCGCAACACATTAATTTCTTTAGCTCTGAGAATGTGAATGTAATTTCATCATCGTTCTTTTCTCGCATCCTCAGCAGACCGCCATTAAAATGTCTAAATTCACGGCATTAAATTCTCTTAAGCCTTGATTGTTAAACGCATTAGCATATTTCACGATTTGATTACCCATAATTAAATAATACCATGGTATTTTATTTCCCAAAATAGTAGTTTAATACCTCCCAAAAAGGTATTTAAGTCTCCCAAAAAGGTATTTTAATAGTCCGTCAGCCCTACTCTCCCAACGGGTTTCAGCCGCCTAAAAGATTATATAAAAGATTTATATATAAAAAGAGTTAATTTTTTTCCCAAAAAAGTAGTTTTTTAGAAAAGATAGATTTTGTTCATTATGTTTAAGATTCTTAAGACTATTCTCGATGACTTAGAAGGAAAAACCCTGCTTCTTAAACCACCAAAATAAATATTTTTTTGACGATATTTATATGGTGACATGACCTTATAGGTATGTCATTAATTTACAAATATCTATTAAAAGGAAAAAATAATGCAAAATCTATATGGAAATTTTCAAGCAGTAGTTCTCGAACAGGTTACTGAGAATGATTTTGAGCAAGTTATGAATAAAGACGGCTCAGAAAAACAAAGGGATGGTAAACCAGTATTCCAGCTCACAAAAGATTCCAGAAGCAAGATGTTATTGAAAGACGGAACTGGTCTTTATACTTCTTTTAAGTTCTTGGCGTTTAAGCCAACTTTTGAAGCTGGTAATTATAGTCTTAAGGCTCAAATTACGCCTTATATTGCTTCTAACTTCATAAATTACAGCATCCTTATCAGTGAGGTTCTCAAGTGATGTTCGGCAAAGATAAGAAAGCAATAAAATTTTATGCCGATTTTGAGCTTGCAGAACTGCTTCGCAGGGCAAGTTTTTACCGACGCACGTCAATTAGCAGTCTTGTTTGCGAAATTCTCACAGACCGTTTCAAGCCTGCTGTAGACCACGCACATAATACCCCTCAGGAGCCACAAAAACGCCCCTCTGAACGTGTTTTAGATAATACGGGTAGTAATTTACCTACAAGCATTAAACATCCGTTAAAACCCGCTTTTTCAGGCTTGCCTAACCCGTTCGATGAACAATTAAAGAAGAAAGCCAAAGAGTTCGGCATATAAACGGTTCAAAGATATTATAATTTTGTAGGGAAATCTTACGAAGTTTATTCTAAAACTAAACCATTTATCTAATTCATAAAAGCACTTGAGAGTTTTTCTCAGGTGCTTTTATTGTTTTTCCTGATTGCGGTAGTTAGCAGTGACATCTAGGCACTATATTCTTTATGCCTTTGGTGAAGTGTGCCTAGGCATAAACTTGACGCGGAGCATGGGCGGAGCGAACAAGTTTTACGCCGTCAGGTGCCCTATTGCCACAGGCATATAGTTATTGTGCTGAATGTTGCGTTTTGGCATTGCTAACGTGATGAGGAAAGCGACTAAGAGCGGCGTAGCCGTTCCGACCTCGTCGGAATGTTACTCTTAGTCGCTATTTGGAAAATAGAAAATAATGTCTTATTTTCGTTGATATATCAACCTTTTTAGCATTTTCCATTTTATAATTTTTATCATTTAGAAAAGTATTTTTAAGCATTTTTTATCATTTGGAAAATTTTTTAGCTTTCAGTTTTTAATTTCTCCGATATTAAACCTTTAGGTCGGTTAGATAACCGAATGTGTAAGCCCTTTTAGGGGAAGTTTTTTATTTTATATGGAGATTTAATTAAAAATGAATGTAAAAATCTCAAAGTATTTTATTGGCACGCTTAAAGCAGAAGATTTTTCCTCTGATGAGGTTAAATCAGCTTTAGATTCGGTGTGCAACAATTATGTTTTTCAAAAAGAACAGGGTTCTAAAACTGGGTATGAGCACTACCAAATCTGCTTGAATACTAAAAATTCAACGACTATTTTTGCGTTAAAAAATAAGCTCGTTACTCTTAATAAAAAATTCGACCCTCTTTACCTCGAACCTGCCAAATCCCAATTTGCTGTCGAACACTATTGCTCAAAATCTGATACCTATGTTGAAGGCACTCGTGTCTTTTCTAGCCCAGAATATGAGCAAAAAATTAAAAATAAATATAATAATAATTTAAGTAAAAATAATAATTCTTCCGAAAAAGTTACGTTCAAAATGATGGACGATTACTTTAATAAGAATGTTTCGGAACACGGCACAGATTGGTTTATCTCACCTTTTTGTGAATATGCATGGTTTTTCAAACAGCATAAATCGTTCTATGAGTTGAGTTGTAAAGGTTATTTTGACACTCTTGCTCTTGCTAATCGCTCCACTTATAAGAAGGTTTATTATATTTACGGAATAACTGGTAGTGGTAAGTCGACGCTGATACGTGCTCTCTTTCCTAGTTATAAAAACTGTTTCCCCTTTTCTAATTCCGAACGCTGGTTTGCAAATGGTTATAAATGCGAATCAATCGGTATCTTTGACGATACACCTCTCCCTTCTATTTCAACATTTCTAACCATGACTAATCCTCAACCGTTTAATTTCGACGTTAAAGGTGGCATAGTTGCCAATTGCTTAAATACGATTATTATTCTTTCCAACCTGTCGCCTGAGAAATATTTTGATTATTCTCATATGGATTCCAAGCAGGTCGATGCTGTTAAACGTCGCATTACGCATAGCTGGTATTTTGATAATCCCCTTCCTGAAGGCTACTTATTCGATGAAGATAAAGATTTAAGCATTTATTTGTCAGACGACGTTCGTCGCACAGCTTTCGAGACTATAAGAAAAGAGATTCAAAAATGATTAATAATGTAACACCGTTATTAATGGTTGTTGATTTTATTTAAGATGAAAGGTCTTTTTCATCAGCTGCCATGGTGTTAGTCCATCATGTTCGCGTTTGAATTTTTCGAATTCTTCTTTATGTTTTTTCGCGGATTCTTGGCTTTCCATGGCTTTATTTATTTTTTCGTTCTGTTCTTCAACTGCTGTTATTTTTTCTTTGTTGAACGTAAATTCGTATGCGATTATTTTTCTTCTTCCTCGTTTTATTTCGGAAGAATAAATTGGTTTGACTTTAAGTCCAATTAATGGCTCTAATTCACTTAAAATTGGCTTTATGACTTTGCTGTTTATGTTTGTTTTATAGCTATCTGGTATATCAAGTAGTCTTCTAAAATCGTTTACGTTCACTCGCCATATGCCTGTGTTTCTGAACATTTTTAGTCTTCGAAACGCTTCTTTGCTATAGGAACTTTTTAGTTTCATGTATGAAGATAACTCAAACCGAGTAAAATTCGAACCTAAATTATTCAGCAAGAACGCGAATTGTTTATTTACTGCAACGGTTAGTTTTGCTTCTTTTAGATTTGTTTTGAAGCATGAGAAAAGATTGAATTGGATGTATTCGTCTTTATCTTCATAAGCAAAATTAAGTGCTAATAGTTTCTTATTTGTTTCAATAATTCGTTGAGCTAATTCAGCGTTACTAATATTTTTTTCGCAACACATTAATTTCTTTAGCTCTGAGAATGTGAATGTAATTTCATCAT
>NZ_JBETXJ010000002.1:1500000-1624597 GCF_040427915.1 Gardnerella vaginalis
GAGGATGAAGATTGCGGATTTGTAGTTGCTTGAGATGATGAGGTTTGCGGAGCTTGAGCGCCGTTATTGCCCCCAACAGCCGGCCTTTCCTTTACAGCGTAATCAGTAATCAGCTTCTTGCTTAAACGCAAGTAGCGAACAGCATCCGCATCCGTGCCATCGTCAATAACGAACTTGCTGTTATCTCCCTCACCTTTTTTAACGTAGTACTGGTAATCACCGGAGTGATATACGGACGGGCGGTATCCAGCAGACTTTGGAAGCTCAATGTATTCGTAACTATTAACATCGTCAAGCTTATTCAACTTTTCAACGTCAATCGTAAGCTCGTACGGCTGCACAAGCTGCTTATTCGCAGCGCCACCAATCGTGTAGCGAATTTTCAAATTGTAAGTAGCTTTTGGCTTTTTGTCAGTTTGTACCTGACCATTGGCTTCACTGGTGCTGCCAGCCGTTGGATTATCCGTATTAGGCTTAATTACCTGGCTATTTGGATCAGTTGCTGCGTTATTAGTTGTTGTGCCAGTGGTCGGTGTGCCAGTGGTCGGTGTAGACGTTGAAGCAGGTGAAGACGTTGGATTATTGCTCGAAGCAGACCCAGGCTCTGAAGCAGTGTTTTGTGCAGTAGCTGAATGCGTAGCGCTTTTATCTTCGCTTGTAGCACCTGTAGTTGCACCTTCTGCACTGCTTTGCGAACCTTGAGCATTGGTTTGCGCACTTGGTTTTTCTGAACTTGGGTTCGCTGTAGTTCCAGCACCAGCATTAGATTCCGCACTTGCAGGAGTTACAGGAGCAGACGGTGCAGTTGTATTGCTTGCAGGAGTAGTAGTCGGAGTTGCAGTTGTATTATCTGCAGGAGCTACACTACCCCCATTGGAAGCACCATCGCCGCTCCCAACAGACCTACGAACACGCCCATTTGGTGTATTTGCATCGCTTACTGTATTCGTATTTTCTGAGTGAGTGCTTGAAGGTTGTGCATTTGTATTCTGCTCAGCCGCAGGCTTCGAGCTTTCAGCATTTCCAGACTGCGCATTCGCAGGCTGCTGATTTTCAGCTGGCTTAACATCAGTAGGCTTAGTACCCTCAGAATCAGTATTTGAAGCAGCTGGTTTTGCGTTTGCAGGCTGCTGATTTTCAGCGTGTTCAGTCTGCGCTGAATTCTGATTTGGTTCAGCCTTTGCTTCTGGTTCCGTCTTCGCAACAGGCTTTGCACTTGCAGGCTGTGAAGTTTCTGGTTGTGTAGGTTGCTTCGATGCAGGAGCGGCAGCTGGCTTTGTGCCTGCTGGCTTTACAGCATCAGGATTTGTCGCAGCTGGCTTTGTATCTGAAGCCTTTGTGTCAGCTGGCTTTACAGAATTTTCAACTTTAGGTTTTGCAACAGCTGGCTTTTCAGTCGTTTTAGTTGCAGGTACAGACGCGTTCGACTTTGGCTTTTCCGCAACCTTACCAGTTTCAGCTGGATTGGTTTGCTCAGCCTTAGTATGCTTTACATCTGGCTTCTTCGCAGATTTTACAGGTTTTGCAATCTCAGAACTTGCTGTATCTTGCTCACTCTTAGTCGCAGTCTTAGTAGCACTATTATCTGCACTACTAGTAGCAGATCTATCCTCAAAATTATTAGTATCAAAAGAACGATTTGAAGGCGAAGACGAATCGCCATTTGTAACAAAATATTCGCCAGAATCCTTAACACCTACGGAAGAATCGCCAGCAACCGTTTCCTGATTCTTAACGCCTTCAGCGATAGCATTAGAATCAGTATTCTTAACTAAATATTCCTTAACAGAATCAACCATCTGACGCATAGTGCGATCAGAAGTAGCACCCGTGTTAAGCAATCCATTCTTATATAAGCCGTTTCCATCGCCATCGCCCTTGCCATTACCAGAGCCTTTGCCGGCGCCATTTCCAGCACCTTTGCCAGAAGTCTTAGCAACACTATTTACATAAGACGGATCAAAAGAATCAGGGTTAAAAGAAGTCCTAGCTAAAGCCGCTGCGCCAGGCAACACCATAGACAATGTAGACGCTAAAGCTACAGCTGCAACGCCAAGGCGACGACCAGAAACACTAGTAGCGGTAGACGAAGAAGAACGCTTAGCAGTCTTAGCATTTTTCTTAACGCTCTTAACACTCTTAACGTCATTAGCGTTACTAGCGTCGCCAGAAACGCTCTTATGCTTAGCAGATTTAATGCTTAAAACGTCACTACCACTATTTTTAGTTCTAGCCAATTCGACTCCCAAACTCCGTTACATCTAGTATATAGAATCAACATGCACGTTTAGTATTTAACAATCAAAATACACAACATACGACAATGTTTAACAACCAGTGCACTCCAAAAAAATACTTAACCTTTATTATTCAAGCACAAGCTATGGATACCCCCCCCCCATAACAATTGCAATATATGTGTTTTTGGTGTTTCTTGTGATAAATGTTTAAGAAATACGCAATTGTTCAAGCATGCAAGAGGGCTGGGTGATTCTTGGTCGAACAATATAAGAGCGGCAGCCGATACCAAATAATCCAATGAGCCACCACTACAAACAAACTTCAACCAAAAAACAAAATCAAAGACAAAACGGAACAACCGCAACAACAACCAACACGCAAGAGGCAGAGCGTTGTGCGAATCGAAGTGACTTCTCGCGCTACGCTTTAAGCGAAAAGGCAGGTCGGAGCGCAAGTGAGGTGGAGATTCGAGATTTTTCGCACTGAATGAGATGAACCTCAGCATCTTTGATGGTGATTCATCGAATGAAGAAGAAAAATCGAGAATCTCGGTGATTAAGATATACGCAAAAGTTTTAGATATTCAGAAGGTTTGATGTATTTCTATACGAGCAATAAAAGAGGAGCGTAGCGACGGGAGTTGCGAGGAGAGAAATACTCAAACCTCGCGCAACACCAAGTAGGAAAGCGCGCTACGCTTTAAGCGAAAAGGCAGGTCGATTCGAGTGTGCAGAAATAACAAAAACCGCGCAAGCCAAGAAAATCTTGACTACGCGCGGCTTGTAAAATCTTAGAAAATCCTAAGCAAAACCTTACTCGGCTGCAGGAGCTTCGGCTGAAGGAGCGGCAGCATCGGCAGCAGGAGCGGCAGCTGGCTCTTCTGTAGCAGCATCTTCTGGAACAGTGACGCTAACAACAGACTCTTCGCCATCCATGTCGAGCACAACGCCCTCAGGAAGCTTAACATCTTTAGCAAACACCTTGGTGCCATCGGCCAAGCCGTCAACATTAACTACCAAGCGCTCTGGCAAGTTGGCAACGTTTGCGCGAACCTTAAGCTCCTGAACGTCTACGAATGCAACAGCAGCACCCTTTGGAGTGCCTTCAACAAACACTGGCACCTCAACGTCAATCTTTTCGCCAGCCTTGACTTCGTAGAAGTCAATGTGCTCAACGATGCGCTTAACAGGGTTGCGCTGAACATCCTTAACAACTGCGATTCGTGACTCATTGCCAAACTTAATGGTAAACAAAGCGTTTGCGTGACGAAGAGAAAGAGTAGTCTCTCTCATTGGAAGAGTCACATGTACAGGCTCAGCACCACCAGCGTAAATGCTGGCTGGAATCAAATTGGCAACACGCAAACGGCGAGCAACGCCCTTACCGAACTCATTGCGAACTTCGCCTTCAAGTGTAATCTTTGTAGCCATATCGGTCTCCTTATGGTCTGGATTATGCGGATAATCTTATTTAAATCCAGCTTCAGGCGCACCGACGCGCCGAAAACCACCATAAGTTGGCTATCAGCCCAGTCGATAACGGAACTTACACAACAATCGCAAGCAACCAATGAATCGCAAAGCGCCTGCTACAAGTATCGCAGTGTTATTCCCTCGCCAAAGCAACTTATCCAGTCTACAAAAACACTTAGACAGATAAAGTCTAAAGTCAAATCCAACACCAAAAGGTGACTTGAATCACACCAACGATTATCATGTATATATAGTCAAAGGCGCATAACAAATATGTGCTCGAAACAAGCTGATTTAACCAAAACAAATTAGCAAATTTAAGCATTTAGCAAAATTAAGGAGCAGATGTGTCCGTCCTAAATACACTCCAGCAGCAAGCTTTCAATCTTGCTCGCAAGGCTTTGCAAATTGGCAGCAACTTCGCGCACCCAGTAAGCGACGACATCGCAGGAGAACCAGACTATTCTATTCCACAAGATCAGCAAGACGGATCACAGAATAAACAGAATAATCTGCTTCAGCAAAATCAGCATCTTCCACGAGTAGACGAATGGGGTTCCCAACTACAAACCACCACTTTCCTAGACCCACAAACTGGCTTGCTAACCACAAAAACGGACGGAAATCCGCCATTAGATGAAGGTACAAGCATCTACGACTTGTATGCAGACAGAGCAGCCAGAATGGGAGACGATCCGCTCTACACCTACAAGGAAAACGATATATGGGTTACAAAAACAGCCAACCAGTTCCTTGCAGAAGTTAGAAAAGCAGCAAAAGGCTTGATTCACTATGGGTTGCGCAAAGGCGACGCTGTTGCGTTAATGTGCAAAACCTCGTATGAGTGGGATGTTGTTGATGCTGCAGTTATGGCTTGCGGAGGCGTGCTGGCTACAATTTACGATACGGATTCTGCCGAGCAAATTCGCAACATTGTAAACAACTCCGACTCGCGCTTTTTGATTGTTGGCACAACTGAAATGAAAGACAAGGCAGATGGAGCTATTGAAGAATGCCCGAGCCTTGAGCGCATTATTTGCATAGAAACAGGCGGATTGGCGGAACTACAAGCCTTTGAATACTCCGTTAGCGACGAAGAACTAGACGAGCGCATTGACTCGGTTAAAAAAACCGACTTGTGCTCTATTGTGTACACTTCTGGCTCTACGGCTGCGCCAAAAGGCGTGGAAATGACGCATGAACATTACTGCACAACCGCGTTAAACTTGCCAACTTACTTGCCGGACTTGCTTAGCGAGCCTAACGGTTCCGTGCTTCTATTCTTACCTCAAGCCCATTCGTTTGCGCGCGCAATCAACTATATTGTTGTTGCTAGCACGCTTAGAATCTACATTGCGCAAGGCATTACAACGCTTATATCTGACCTTCAAGTTGCAAAGCCAACTGTTATGATTGTTGTTCCGCGTGTGCTCGAAAAAGTGTATAATGCGGCTTCGCAAAAGGCAGGTCATGGAGCTAAGGGACTTGCTTTCCAGGGTGCTGTTGTTACAGCTCAGCAATATATGAAGGAAGTACAGGATTCTGGAGATGCTAAGGCGCTAACAAAGGCTCGCCGCGCTGCTTACGATCCACTCGTTTACCGCCCGATTCGCCAAGCGCTTGGCGGACGCGCGCGTTGGATTGTTGCTGGTGGCGCGCCACTAGATCCTGAGCTGATTTCATTCTTCCGCGGCGCAGGCGTGCCAGTTTATGAGGGTTATGGCCTTACGGAAACCACCGCCCCATGCGCGTTCACACCTATTGGCGTTCCATTCCGTGAAGGATCGGTCGGCATTGCTTTCCCAGCTTTCACTTTGCGAATTGCTAAAGATGGCGAAGTGCAAATTAAGGGCACTTGCGTATTTAAAAAGTATCACAAGAATGAAGAGGCGACAGAAACTTCGTTTACAGAAGACGGATGGTATGCTACTGGCGATTTGGGCAGAATTGACGACGATGGCATGCTTTACATTACTGGTCGCAAGAAGGACTTGATCATTACTGCTGGCGGCAAGAATGTGGCTCCTGGTCCTATTGAAGAAGTGATTAAGCGTTGCGAACTTGTATCTCAAGCTCTTGTTCTTGGAGATAAAAGACCATTTATATCTGCTCTTGTGACTTTAGACGAGGAGATTTTACGCAATTGGCTTAAGACCAAGGGCTTGGACGAAACTATGAGCATGGAAGACGCCGCAAATAACGCGGTTGTGCGTGCGGAAGTCCAAAAGTTTGTGGATATTGCAAACGAGGGCGTATCGCGCGCGGAATCTGTGCGAAAGTTCATTATTCTGCCAGAAGAGTTTACTCAAGAAAACGGTTTGATGACGGCTTCTATGAAGATTATCCGCCCGCGCGTTATTAAGAAGTATTCCGCATTGCTCAACGCGCAAATGTATACGATTCGCAAGAAGTAGCGCTTTTGCACGCTACGACCTGCATTCGAGCATAAAGCGTGATGTGAAGCGTGGCATTAATCGACAGCAAATCGACTTGCGATTTACTCGCGAACTACTCAAAACCGCGGTTAACTGGTCTTATAACTGACTAGTCTTCCGCGGTTTTTCGTATCTACCCACGCCCCCGCGGATTAGCACTCAGGCAGGTCGGAGTGCGGATTTAATCCATAGGTATCTGATAAAATCGCGTTGAAAACTTGATACCCCCCCCCCGGTAGAAAATATGTTTTCCAAAACAAGACGAACGGCAAGCAATTGCTAAAAATCTTGTTCAAAAACACGAAAACTAACGATTTCCTATTATCAAATATGAGGAGAGGTTTTATGAACACTAAAATCGCAGCCGCTATATCTTTAGGCGCAAGTTCACTGGCATTATTCGCAATGGCAAATGTGGCAAATGCTGATGTTGTAAATCAAAACTCAGATAATGCAAATGTTGAAATTAATGCTAATCATGAGGATTCTAATCCACAGGAAGCTAAAGCAAATGAACTCGCAAGAGAAGCTGAAAAGCTTGAACTAGAAACCAAAACAGAAGTAGACAAAGCCGATGAAGCTGTTAAAAACGCAAATAGCAATCTTGCAAAAGTAAATGAAAAAGTAGAAGAGGCATCCCAAAAAGCATTGGAAGCTACAGAAGCGAAGAATCAAGCAGAAAAAGATGCAGAGGATGCAAAGAAGCAAGATGCAGAAGCTCAAGAAAAAGTAGATGCAGCTCAAAAGAGACTTGAAGAAGCCGAAAAAATTAAAGAAAATGCACAATTAGCGGCAAGTAACGCCGAAAATGCAAAGAAGCAAGTAGAAAACACTAAAGCACAAGCTATAGATGCAAAGAAGCAAGCAGAAACACAACTTGAACAAAATCAAAACGAACTACAAAACGCCCAAAAAACGGTAGATGAAGCAAAAACAAATCGAGATGCAGAAAACAAGAAGCTAAATGAAGCTAAAGAAAATCTTGAAAAAGAAAAGTCATCTTATACCTCTTTAGTTGAAAACGCAAAATCTCTTGAAAATGCAAAGAAGCAAGCAGATAATGATCTTAAAGATAAAGAAACAGAATTAGAAGAAAAACAAGCACAGTTAGATCAACTTAAAAAGTCTGATTCTGCTTTAAGCAATACGGATTTGGAAAAAGTAAAACAAATTGCTAAAGAGAAAGAATCCGTTTATAAGCAAGCTCAAGAAAAAGTAAAACAGAGCAAATCATCAATTGAAGAGAAGAATAAAATAATTGCAAAATATAGCGAAACACTAGAATCTAAAGAAGAAGAACTAGAAAAAATCGATGATTACAAAAAGCTAGTTGAATCTTACAAAAACTTAGACAACCTTAGAGGAAAAGCTGATGCAGCAGGAAAAGTCTATGATACCGAAAGCAAAAATGATTCTAATACAGAAAATTCATTAGAGAAGAAGTCTGACTTCTACAAATTCTTGCAATATGTGATTAACACTGAAAAAGCTAAGAAAAGCAACAAGAACGAAGATCTTATTGCAGACGCTGAACGCGCTCAGAAAATTCTTAAAGGTGAATCATATGTGATTCCAAGGCAAGAATTCCAAGATGGATCGTATAAAGAAGCACAAACAATAGAAGCTCCAACATGGTATGATGATATTGTAAAACCTGGGCTTGGTAGAGTTGGAAGCGCGGACTCTTTGCAAAACATGAAGGAAGCCGCTGAGTATTACGATGCTCTAAACGAGTACAGAAGAAACGATAACAACTCGTTGCAAAATGTAGACGTGCGTTTAAGCTTGATTGCCGAAAGCATTGTGCATTCCTTCTACTCTGCTGCTATTAATAATCATGCATTAAACCATGAAAAGTATGATAACGCTAGTGTTATGGACACTACACCGTACAAAACTGCAGAAAATCTTGCTTGGGGTGATTACGACGGCCATAAAAATGGTCGAATGAAATATTCAAATAACGATTGCAAAGTTCTAGATGACGGTAAAACTTCATGCTCAAAACAACTTAAGACGCAAAGCACAGAACCTAAACCTACAGACAACAAGTCAAATGCCTTAGACGGCTGGTATACGCTTGAAAAGAATCGTTATGAAGAAGCTAGAGATAAAGGAATCTTCTATACATTCAAGGGCGATACAAAAATTGAAAACAAGCTTTCTGAAGCTGGCAAGCAATTCCTCAAGGAAAATCAATATGATTTTGGAATGAAATTAAGCCAAAACCCAGACACAAGATTATTCGAAAACAATGACAAAAATGGCAAGCTAACTAATTTATTTAGTCTTTCCGTAGGTCATTACACTACTTTTGCTAGAAAAGATATAAACGCTGGCGGTTTCGCAGAAGGCGATTTATATATTCAAGAAATGACTAGACCTTCTGGCAGTAAACAAGAAACTGTTACAAAAAATGAAGATGTTGCCGTATGGCACGGAAGCAACGAATCTTCGATTAGTGTTGCCAAATATAAAGAGCTTCTTGATGATTATGAGAACAGTCTAAAGCAAGAAAAAGCTGCTGGAAGCGCATCTGAAAATACAGATGAAATCGCTAAATTGCAAAAGCTGAATGCTGAAGCAAATAAAGCAAATGCAAATTTGTTTGAAGCTAAGTACAATCTTCGAAAAGTACAATACGATTTGAATTTGCCAGACAAAAAGAGCGCTAAGGGGCTAAAAGAACAAGAATTAGAACATGTAAAAGCCGAGAAAGAAAAAGCAAATAATGAAGCTAAAAAATATGGCGACCCTAACGCAGACTGGGGAAGCGAAGAAAATGCAGCTATTGCAAACATGCTTGCTAAACAATGGCAGAAAAAGTACACGCATCTAGATGGAAAGGTTAAAACTCTTAGTAGCTCGACTGATGCTGCGAATTCTAAGAACTTAGCAAATAAAACTGCCTTGGATGCTTTCATAAATTCTGCATACGATTTTGATAGCGCTAAGAACGAGTTAAAAGAAGCTCAAGAAGAATTTGAAAAACTCACTATTGAAGCAGAGAAATACGAGAATGAGTATAAAGTTGCAAGCACAAATGTAAAAGAAGCCGAGAAACAATCTCAGTTAACCGGTGAAGCAAAGCAAGCTAAAATCAGGGAGTTTGAAGAATCTGTAAAGCAACTCAAATCTACTAAAGACGATTTGCAAATCAAAGCTAATGATGCTGCCACTAAATTGGAAGAAGCCAACGAGAAGGTCACGAAACAAGATGCAGCTGTTGGTAATGCCACACAGTTGCTTGATTCTGCTCGTAGCAAAGTTAGTGAATCAGAGAAACAATTAAAACTTGCAAACAAATCTAAGGAAAAAGCTGAACAGCAAGTTGCACAAGCTCAAAGCCAAGTTAACAAAGCAGATGAGCAATTAAATATTGCAAACCAACAAATTGATTCTGCTAGCGAAAAAGTTACAGAAGCTCAAAAGCAAATTCAAGATGCTGAACAGAAAGTAGCAGCAGCAACCGAAGTTAAGAATAAAGCTGATGCTACTAAGTCTAATGCAGCTAGGCTAGTATCTGATGCTGCTGCTAAAGCCGCTCAAGCTAAGCAAAAAGCTGATGAAGCAAAGTCTGCTATTGAGCAAGCACAACGCATTACAAAAGAAGCTAAAAGCCAATTTGAATCAGCAAAGCAAAAGGCTGAAAATGTTAAGACGCAAGTTTTGCAAGCGAAGCAAAAAGTTGCTGAATTGCATGAGAAAGTTAAGACGCTTTTGGCTGGAGCTAAAAATAATGTAATTGAAAGGTACAATGCTACTTTTTCTGCTGTAAGTCAAAGCTTCGATAATCTCGAGAATACGTTTGTTCTTCGTTTTACAACGCTTGATGCAGTGGAACAGTCTCTTAATAAATCTACTTCTACTTTAGATAAGACTTTAAAGGACGTAAATTCGCTGGTGACTTCAGGTAATGAGAATAATGGTGATGGTGGTAATGATGGTGGCAATAATGAATCTCCAACAGTGCCACCAGAAAATCTGCCAACAGATCCGCCAGCAGATCAGTCGCATGATGCAAGTACAGATTTAACTCCTGCTCCTGTTCCATCTGTACCTACTCCATCTAAAGAAGTAGAATCGGGCAACGATAATCAGAATACTGGTTCAACTAGCACAACGCAGAACAGTACGAGCAACAGCACGAGTTCTAGCGAATCCTTCGAAAACTACTACAACCAGTATCTTGCAGGATACGCAAATAACTTGTTTGGCGGCGAGCAACTCGGATTCCACGCTGCTATTCCAGCTGCACAATCGCAGAGTGCAAACGGAGCAAACGGAGCTAACGGTGCAAATGCTCAAAACGCTCAAAATGCTAATGGCGTTGCAGCAAATAATGTTGCAGGCGCAGCGCACGCTAACACTCTTAGCGCAAGCAGCGCTAACCGCATAGCAGCTGCTCTTGCATCTGGCGCTAAAGCTGCAGTCAAGGATCTTGCTAAAGATCTTGCTAAAGCACAAGATGCTGCTAAGGATTCTGCTGCTAAGAGCGATTCTGCAAAGGACTCCGCTAAGGATTCTGCAAAGAACGATGCAAAGGATTCTGCAAAGAGCAAGTCTAAGAGCGACTCCAAGAATGATTCCAAGAGCGAATCCAAGGATGAGTCTAAGAACGCTCAAGCTTCTGGCGGCGCACAAGACGGCGCACAAAGCTCGTCCAACAGCACTACGATTAAGATTGTTGCAGCTATAGCGACTGTTGTTGCAGGAATCGCAGCAATCGGAGGTGGCGCTTACTTCGCGCGCCGTCGTCGCGCGTGACGACCTGCCTGAGCGCTTAGACCGCACTAACGATACGATTTGTTTTCCGAATTTTGTACGTGATTTGGGTCAAATTTGGTACAAAGTGCGGAAGTTTATGTAGTGCGTTTGTACCACGACACACCGTATTTTATGTACAAACGCACTACAAGTCTGCATAGGTTACATCAAGTAAGGTAGAGATTCGAGATTTTTCGCACTAAATGAGATGAACCTCAGCATCTTTGATGGTGATTCATCGAATGAAGAAGAAAAATCGAGAATCTCGGCGATGAAAACCACGAAAAAGTTTTAGATATTCAGAAGGTTTGATGTATTTCTATACGAGCAATAAAAGAGGAGCGTAGCGACGGGAGTTGCGAGGAGAGAAATACTCAAACCTCGCGCAACACCAAGTAAGAAATAATGCTCTATAACACGCGAGCGTAGAAACACCCAGCCCTCACACAACACCAACAAGGAGTTTCGTTCGCGCGGTCTAAGCGCGAATGCAGGTCGATTCGCTAGAACCCCAAGCGCTCAAGCTTCTTAGGGTCGCTCTGCCACCCCTTTGCAACCTTTACATGCAAATCGAGCACAGCTTTAGCGCCCGTAATACGATTCACAGCAGTACGCAAACGCTTCTTAACACGCACAAGATGCTCCGCACCGCGCCCAATAATAATCGGCTTTTGCGAATCTCGCTCAACATACACCGACACAATCACATGCGCTTTATTATCGTCATATTGCGCATCACCCCCATCGCCTGGGCGCACAATGTCATCTACAACAACCGCAAGCGAATGTGGCAACTCGTCGTCAAGCTCCTCAAGAAAAGCCCCACGAATCAGCTCCGCAATCATGCTTGAAGGGCTTTCCTCACTAAGCTGATCGTCTGGATACATCTTTGGACCTTCTGGAAGATTATCAATCAAAACCTTCTTCACTTCGTCAACATTGTCGCGTTCTAGCGCGCTAACTGGCACAATATCTGTAAAATCAGCAAACTGTTGAATCTCAATCAAATGAGACACCAACTCATCGCGGCTTATAGAATCAATTTTTGTGACGATTCCAATAAGCGGAACCTTCCACACCCAGTTTCCAGACGCGTCTTTTTTAGCAAAGTCGGAGCGAAGTCGGCTTAAGATTCTTCTATCTCCCGGCCCAATCTCCTGATCTGCTGGAAGCAAGAAAGCAATCGCATCCACATCTGCAAGAGACTCGTCTACAATATCGTTCAAACGCTGACCTAACAAAGTGCGCGGTCTGTGGATTCCTGGCGTATCAACTAACACCATTTGCGCGTTTGGAGTTGTTAAGATTCCGCGAATCGCCTTGCGCGTTGTCTCTGGTCGAGAAGACGCGATTGCGATTTGCGTTCCAATTAGCGCGTTCATAAGCGTTGATTTTCCAACGTTTGGTCTGCCTACTACCGCAACAAATCCCGATTTATAGCCGTTAAAATCGGGCGCTTCTACGCTAGCTTTTAGGGAAGGATCTAAATTAGCAAACATTTCGTCATTCATATCGTCCATATCGTCCATATCCTCCATATCCTCATTCATTTCATCATTCATTTCATCAATATCTTTCATATTATTCTTAATTCCACACTATTTATCGCCAGCAACTTGCGACGATCCACTGTCTTTGCCACTATCTTTATCGCCATTTTTTCCATCAGTCTTTCCATCGTTTTTCCCATCAGTCTTGCTATCACTCTTTCCGCCGCTCTTTCCACTATCGTCTTCTTCTTTGAGACCTTGAATATCTTTAAGCCCTTGAATATCTCGCTCAACAAGAATCGTGGAGACTTTCTTGCGCCGCCCAGCAGAATCAACAGCGGTTAGTTTAAGACCTCGCGTCACAGCACTAGACCCAACAATCGGCACGTTTCCAAGCAACTTGGTAAGCAACCCAAACACAGTGTCTACATCGTCTTCGTCTATATGAACTTCAAAAATATCTTCCAAATCGGCGATTGGCGTGCGCGCAGGCATTTTCCACACACCCTTACTCACCTCTTGCGGATCCGCGTGCTGAGTGCGGTCGTGCTCATCTTCTAGCTCTCCAACAATTTGCTCAATCGCGTCTTCAATCGTCACAAGCCCTGCAATTCCGCCATATTCGTCTACAACAACAGCAACATGCTGGCGGATTCGCTGCATTTCGTGGAATAAATCATCCACTGGCTTGGACTCTGGAACAAGCATTGGACTTCTACTAATCGTAGAAACCGCGCGCTCAGATGCTGCTGGATTAAACACGGTTGCGCGCACAGCATCCTTTAAATACGCGATTCCTTCCAAATCGTCAACCGACTCGCCAATTATAGGCACGCGAGAAAATCCAGATCTTGAGCACAATTTTAGGAAATTTTCCAGCGTTTCGTCGTTTTTAACGCAAATCATATCGGTTCGCGGAACCATGATTTCGCGCGTTAACGTGTCGGAAAGCGTAAGCACGTTGCGCATCATCTCTGAAACTTCTGGGTCAAAATCGTTTGCTTCCACAAGCCTATCGATACTCGCTTTAGCTTGGTCTAATTGAATATTCTCCAACTCTTCGTCGTCGGAAAGAGCAGCATTTTTCTTATGATTTTGGCTTTGATTTTGCGAATCTCCACGGCTTGCGATTTTTGCAAAAGGATTCATAAAAACAGCAATCGAAATTATTCTAGACAAGCGCATTAGCTTAAAAACTGGCTGAGCCGCTCCAACTGCTCTTGGCCGCACAAGAACAGAAACAATTGCAACAATCATTGCAACTATTAGCCCGATTAATAGCGTTAACCAAAGAGGCGCACCAAGAGTCGCCGCGATTGCAGAAAAAGCCACGCCGTCCAACACGTTACACACGATTCGCACAAATGCGCACGCTCCGCTCGTAGCATACCTATCTGCTATAAGCTTTTTTGCTCTGCGAATTCTAGCAAGCTTCCTCAAGCGAACGACTTGACTTTCGTTATCGTTCGTTTGCTCTTCAATCATAAGATTATTAAGACTAGACCTTGTGACTCTTGGCACAGCCCCTTCCGCCGCCGCCATTGCAAGCGAAAGCCACACAAGCAAAACTGCGACTATTGCAATCGCACACAAGCAAGCCCACATATGTGCAGGCAAATCGGGAATCGGCGGAATTGTAATGTTATTTAGCATGATTTTTCTCGTATTCTTCCAGCTCATTTACGGCACCAGCTGGCAAAGTGGCGTCGTAAAGCTCGCCAGATCTAGCCGCAAAGAACGTTAGCAAAAGCTGCCTTTGCAAGCCAAACATTTGCTTTTCTTCTTGAGGCGTAGTGTGATCGTATCCAAGTAAATGCAACATTCCGTGAATCGTGAGTAATAGCATCTCTTCCATTGTGCTATGCCCTGCCGCTGCTGCCTGTTGAGCCGCCACCCACGGGCAAATCACAAGGTCTCCAAGCATTCCTTCACTCACTTTGTCGTCGCTTCCAGGAGTCAGCTCGTCCATTGGAAAGCTCATAACGTCTGTAGGACCTTCTAAGTCCATCCACTTTTCGTGAAGACTAGCGATTGGCTCTGGATCCACAAAAGTAATTGACAAATCGGATTGAACGCTTACTCGCATTTGTTGCAAAACCCACATTCCAAGGTCGGAGAATATTTTTGGGTCGATTTGCCAAACGGTTTCGTTCATCACTTCAACACTCATGATTACTTGATATTCCTCTCAAGATTTTGCGATTCAAGACTTTGCGATTCTTCGGTTGCTGGCGATTCAAGACTTTTCCTATTTCTAGCCTTCTCGCGCCTAAAATCAGCCTCACGATTTTCCCACGCTTCATACGCTTCTACGATTCGCCCAACAAGCTCGGCCCTAACAACGTCTTGCGCATTTAAGTGAACAAACGCAATACTTTTAACGTCTTTCAGCACGTTCTCAATCGAAGCTAATCCAGATTTTGGAACCGCTAAATCAACTTGCGTTCTATCTCCTGTAATCACCATTGTGGTGTTAAATCCAAGACGCGTCAAAAACATCTTAAGCTGCTGAACAGTAGCATTTTGCGCTTCGTCTAAAATAACAAAAGCGTCATTAAGCGTGCGACCTCTCATGTATGCAAGCGGAGCCACTTCCACAACGTTCTCGTCCATGTATCGCTTAAGTTGCGGCGCTCCCAACATGTCGGAAAGCGCGTCGTAAAGCGGCCTTAAATATGGGTCTACTTTGTCGTTTAGCGTTCCAGGCAAGAATCCAAGATTTTCCCCAGCTTCTACAGCAGGGCGCGTCAACACTATTCTTCGCACTCGCCCATCTTCTAAAGCTCTAACAGCCTTAGCAACCGCTAAATACGTTTTTCCAGTACCAGCAGGCCCAATTCCAAACGTTACAGTATTTGATTCCATTGCTTGAATATAAGCTGTTTGACCCGCTGTTTTTGCGCGAACAGGATTTCCTCCTGCAAACGTTATAACACCTTTAGCCATTCGCGCTTTTCTGCTCATTGCACGCCTTTTAGCATCTTCACTAGATGGCATTAAATCGGCAGAATCGCGCGCAAAATCGCTTTCCATTGCGCCAGTTCCAAAGCCAGATTCAGCTCCAGTACCAAAAGACTTTAATCCGCTAAACGCTCCGCCTAAAACTCCGCCATTGTGCCCAATCCTATCGATTCGCACATTATGCTCGCTACCTTTAAGCACATCTCTTTCTAGCATGCGTTTTACAGCATAAGAATCAACAGGAGCTTCGTAAGCGCAATCAACTATTTTGCGCAACGCGTGTTCGGCTTTGCAAGCGTCTTCTTCACTTCTTGCGCTTCTAGATACGATTTTCACACAATCCGCGTGAACGGAAATATCTATGCTTGGAAAAGCCTTCTCCAACTCTCTTAAGTTTGAATCTGCTGCTCCCAAAACAGCAACTGGGCTTAATTCGCTTGGAATTTGAACAATACGCGTTGTACTATTTGCCACGATTTATAAACTACCTTCTTCAAGTTTTTCGCCTGTTAAAACATGAGCGTGAACATGGAACACGGTTTGACCAGCTCCCAAACCAGTGTTGAAAACAAGGCGATAATCGCCATTATAAAAGTTGTTTGCAATTTTTTGCGCAACGCATGCAATATGAGCCAAAACATCAGCATCATTTTGAGCAAGATCTGCAACATTCTTGTAATGATTGCGCGGAACAATCAAAACATGCACCTTGGCTTGCGGATTAATGTCTTTAAAAGCCACTACTTCATCGTCTTCATACACTTTGCTGCTTGGGATTTGCCCATCAATTATCTTGCAAAAAATGCAATCGTCGTCAGTTTTGTATGTTTTGCATGCTTTATCCATTATTTTGCCCACTTTTCAATAATTCTTATTGCAATTCTTGTTGCAATTCTTATTGCCGAACACCATTTACTATTTTACACAAAACACGCACAAAGCTTGCAAAGATTGCTTACTACTCATACCTGCCAAGTGCTCTAGAAAGCAACGATAAACATACTGGCCCTGCTGTAGATGCGCGTAAAATATTGCTTCCTAAAACGCAACTTTTAGCTCCAGCGTCTATAAAACTTTGCACTTCTTCTTCGCTAATTCCACCTTCTGGCCCCACAACTACATAAACAGTGCGCGTTTTGCCATCTTTTAAGCATTTTTCCGTTAAGTCGTTTACGTAGTTTTCGATTTGACTAAAAGAATCCGTTGCGTCTTGATGCAAAACAACTACAAGACTTCCATAAACGCATGCACGCCTACAAATCGCTAGAATCTGCTTACTTGTAACTGGCTCTAAAAGCTGCGGCATCCACGCTCTTCGCGATTGCTCCGTAGCAGCCTCAAGCACCTGATTCCATCTCTTATCTGTGCGCCCTGGCTTCCATTTTGAAATCGACCTATTTGCACACCAAGGAATTACTTCGTCTACACCAATTTGCGTAGCCATGTCTATTGCTTGCTCGTCGTGACCCGTTTTTGCGAGAGCCTGAATAAGCGCTAATCGGGTTGTTGGCGCTGGCTCTTTTATGAACGAATCTACTGTAACTAAGCCGTTTTCGCTGTCTGTAATCGTTGCGTGAATTCGCACTCCTTTGCCGTCCGAAAGGTCTAGCGAATCGCCATCCGAAAGTCGCATTGCGCTTATTGCGTGCCTTTTAACGTGTTGAGGCAAGCTAAGAGTCCACCCTTCTTCAATCCCGTTTGCAAGAACGGGCGCATCGTCTTTATTCGTATCCAGCAAAAACAAAGCATCTGTCATAATTTAAGCCTAACGTTAGGCGCAGCCAACATCTTTGCTACTTAAGTATTTCTACTCAAGTATTTCTGTGCAAGTATTATGGCAAACTAGAATTATACGAATTGGAGGTATGCGCAAATGGTTGACGATTTTAGACGCAACTTTGCGCATTCCATTAATCAAGATTGCACTACAAGCGGTGAAGCTTTTGTGACTTTTCGCGTATCTCGTTTTACGCCAAATGACGGTTCTTGCGATTCGTCGGTTACTTGCGACTCCGCGGTTGCTGGCGATTCAAGCACCGATTCAGCCACCAACCCAGCACCAATCGCCTCCACTAACTCCCCTGGTTTAGTTAGAAGGCACCGAGAAAGCCCTTTTGCAAAAAAGCGCAAAAGTAGCCCATTTTCAACGCAAAATTCTGGCGATTTACCAGCTAAACCATTAAGCGGAAAACATTGGATTCAAGATTATACGATTCGTGCGCGCAAAAATGACACGATTTTAGACTGCTTGCTTAAAATTAAGCGCACAATAGACCCCACTTTGGCATTTAGATACTCTTGCGGTCACGGCGTTTGTGGATCGGATGCTGCAAATGTAAACGGCATGCCCACTTTACTTTGCACAGCTACAATCGCCCAAAACGCTAGGCAAAATACGCAAACTCAAGGTGTTAGATCAAGCGGTTTTAGAAAAACTGGTAGCGTAAAGTCGCAAGCAACCGCAACAGCAACAACAAACGAAAATCACAATCCGCAAGTGAAATCTCAAGAAATGTCTTCTTTAATCCAAAATGGAAGCTTTGGCATTATTGAAATCGCACCACTTTCAGGCTTTGCTGTTCAAAGAGATCTTATTTGCGACCTTTCTACAATGATTGCTCAGCTTAAAAGAATGGAACCATATTTGCAAGCGCAAAACGTTCAAACAAGAAACAGCAGCGGAAAGCTTGCGATTATTGAGTTTTTGCAACACCCAGAGCAGCTTGCAAAGTTTGAGCTTTTAAGCAATTGCATAATGTGTGGAGTGTGTGAAGGAATTTGCCCAGTTTATGCAGGCGGAGAAGCGTTTATTGGACCTGCAGCGCTTATAAATGCTGCGCGATTTATTAACGATTCAAGAGATAACGCCACTAATCGAAGATTAGATTTGGCGGATTCTAGCGACGGCATAAGCGCGTGCCAATCCGTGCGCGCGTGCTCTAGGCAGTGTCCGCGCGGAATCGACGTTGGAGAAGAAATTTGGCAACTTACAACGCTTATAAATGAGCGAAAAATAAGCCAAAATAAGCAAGGATAAGATAAGACTAGCCACAACTATCTAAGATTAGATAAGACAGCTAAGACTAGTTAATAAACTTATCTCCGCTAGCGATTCGCACAGCTTCTATAGGATCGTCTGTAATCGCAAGCAAACTAGGGTCAAAAGACGATATAAGTCCTCTTTCTTTAACCGTAGTTTCAATCCAATTCATAAGACCCTTCCAATATTCGCTGCCAAAAAGCACTACAGGAATTTTAGAAACCTTATGCGTTTGAACAAGCGTAAGCGACTCAAAAAGTTCGTCCATTGTGCCAAAACCGCCTGGGCACACAATAATTCCTGAAGAATATTTTAGGAACATTGTTTTGCGAACAAAAAAGTAGCGGAATTGCATACCGAGATTCACCCATTGGTTTAAGCCCTGCTCGTGAGGCAATTCGATTCCAAGCCCCACGCTTGTTCCTCCAGCTTCTGCAGCTCCGCGATTTGCCGCTTCCATAATTCCAGGACCGCCGCCCGTAATCACCGCAAAACCGCGTTTTACAAGCTCTTTGCCCATTATGCGAGCGCTATTGTATTCTGGCTCATCTGGCTTTATGCGAGCAGAACCAAACACGCTAACAGCTAATCCAAGTTTTGCTAAAGCGTCGAAGCCATCAATAAATTCGGCTTGTATTCTAAGAACTCGCCAAGGGTCAAGTCCTTGCCACGCGTGATTATCTTGCAAATCGCCGTTAGGTAAATCGTGTTGCAACAGCGTTTCCGTTGTGCTTTCCTTAGGAATCATTGGACCGCGCATCATTACGGCGCCGCTGTAATAAGTGTCTTTCCAAGGTGAGTTCTGTTCGCTTTGCGCGCGCAAGTCGCAAGAATTATCTGGATTATCTGGTTTACCAGAATTACCTAAATTATCAGAATTACCTAAATTATTATTAGAAACCATAAGTCACCTTTAGAACTTTCTAGTCACTTTCTAGTCATCTTGTAATCGCGTTAAATAAACGCATTAAAGTCACTCTTCAATATCGTCTAATTCTTCTTCCATATGATTCGATTGCTTTGCAAGCATAAATCCCGAAACAGCAGCCGCAATAATAGACGCCACTAGTACGCCGAATCGTGCCTCGCCCGAAAGATCCGCGTCGCTATAAGAAAGCGAAGCTATTAACAAAGACACAGTAAAGCCAATTCCGCACGCGCATGCTGTAGGAAAAAGATCGCGAACGCGCAAATCGTCTGGAACGCGCAAGCCCATAACTTTCTTAGCAATCCAAGCAGTAATCATAATTCCAAGAGGCTTTCCAACAACTAGCGCAATCGTAATCGCAATTAATATTGGAGACAAGAACAGCTGCCAAGTCAAAGTTTCAAAATGAACTCCAGTTGCGAAAAGCGCAAAAATAGGCAACGCAAACAGAGAAGACAAAGGCTGAATTTTCTGGCGATACCTTTCAGCTCTAAGCGACTTTTCGCCGTGAACAAGATGCGCAGGAGTTAGCAAACCAACCATTACGCCTGCAAGAGTAGGGTGAACGCCGGCCTGATACATCATAACCCACGCAAGCAATCCAACAAGAGCCACAACTGGCCATGGAACGCGCTTTAATCGCACAAGCATAGTCCACACTAATCCGCATAAAACAACGCCTACAAACCAATACCATGCGTTAAGCGAAGAGAAGAATAATGCGATTAATGCGATTCCAAGAAGATCGTCAACTGTAGCCAGAGTCATTAAAAATGCGCGCAATGCTTTAGGAAGCGTTTTAGCAAAAAGCGCAAGAACCGCCAAGGAGAATGCTATATCTGTTGCCGTAGGAATAGCCCAGCCAGCGCGAACCATGTCTAAAGACGGAAGCGCTCCAGAAGTAAGTCGCATAATCTCTTGACCAGCGTGCAACTCCGAGAATATTGTAACAGTTCCAGCAAAAAGAATAGGAGGAACAATCATGCCACCAACCGCGCAAATCATTGGCATTGCTGCCGCGCGAGGGTCTCTAAGCGATCCTGCAATAAGCTCGTGCTTTAAGTCTAAACCAACTGTAAGGAAGAAAATAGTTAGCACGCCGTCTTGAACCCAGTGGCTAATCGACATGTGAATATTTGTGTATGGAATTCCGATTTGCGTGTGGGAAACAGCTTCAAAAATCGGCGACGTAAATGGCAAATTTGCAAGCATTAACCCAGCTAAAGCAAATCCGAGCATAATCAACCCAGACGTACGCTCATTATTGGCTATTTTGCATACTGTTTTCCAAGAGCGGCTTAGCATTATGTAAATCTTCCCTCCGATTTTCTATCTTTTATTTTCTATTTTCTATCTTTGACTTTTGACTTTTGACTTTTGACTTTTGACTTTTAGTTTTTAATTTCGACTTCTTACTTTCGACTTTTGTTTAACAATTTACGGCATATAAATTTTATGCGATAAAGTTTATGCACCTAGGACTTATAAGTATATAGGATACGTATCGAAATATAACAAAAAACGCCACCTCGCTTAGAAGTGACGTTTCAAATCGTGGAGCTAGGGGGATTCGAACCCCCGACCCCCTCCATGCCATGGAGATGCGCTACCAGCTGCGCCATAGCCCCGTTTTTAATTGTGCGGCTCAAACGAACCTTTGATAGAATACAACAGATTTTGCTACCAACCAAACTCGGCGTGTCGTAAGCTCCTCAATTTTTTTTGTAAAAATATGGATTTATTGCCACATAAAGCTATTACTCGCCACTACCCGATGATTGTTGCGATCCAGATTCTCCCTGCTGTACGGAAGTACCACCATCCGCACCATTAGGTGAAGAATAAGAAGGAGATGAAGGAGACGAAGCCGATCCAGAATCTGTGTTTTGTGAAGAATCGCCTTTCGATCCGCTAGATTTTGAGTCAGATCCAGAATTGTTTAATCCATCCGCACCCTTTGAATCACCGCTATTCGAAGAGTTTTTATCATCTAAAGAGTTTCCTTCATGATTATTCTCATCTTTTTTATCAGACGGTTTTTTATCCGAACTATTCTCATCATTCTTATTGTCTTCACTAGATTTGGAATAGTTGCCTGAATCCTGATTCTGGTTTTGAATACGATTATTCTCACTATTTTCAGGAGCCTGATTTCCCCTATTAGTCTGATTATTATTTTGCACAGGGTTCTGCGGTAAATTGTTTAAATTATCAGTGCCTTTTCCTTGCGTAAACAGCAGAACCATGCCAGCAGTAATAATCACCGCAGCAAGGGCGCTAAGAACAGCAACTAAAATAGTAAGTCGTTTGTACCTTGACTCATTATCTACGTAACTTTTCTGCTTTGCATAGTCATAATCACCATTGTTGCCTAATCTACGCTTTGCGTCGGTTAAGGTAAGCAGAGAATCCGAATCCCCTTCCGAAAGCGAATTATCTTCTTCTTTCATCTTTCTTAATGAAGACAATTCCATGATGCTTGTGTTATCGACGCTATTATTAGGATTTTGCTCAGAGGCAGTAGCCATAACTTTTCTAACTGTTTTTATTCTGCGAGGTTCGTTCGCTTCATGAACCTCATATTCTTCTGGCATATCATCCTCTAATGCAATAAACCGCGCATTATTTACAACTTTAGTGTCATCATCTGCATAATGGCTTGAAACTGACTTTAATGCAGAAGAAGACTGGATCTTTTTTGAAGACGCGTGAATAACATTTTGATAAAGTTGTGATGCTACAGCAGACACAATCGAACCTATTGCAACACCAATTACTGATCCTGCTATACCGATCTTTGACGATAGAAGGAATGCTGTAACAGCTGCTAAGGAACCAGCCAGCACTTGCGTAAACGATATTCCTTTGAAGAAGTTCTTCACAAGTACCACCTTACAAAATTATTATTTACTACTATTCAAATTGACAATTATTGACAACTATTTAAATTGACAACTATTTAAATTGTAGATGCTGCTGCAGATGCAACTTTAGACTCTGTTCCAGAAATTTTCTGCTTATTTTTGATTTTTAAAAGCTCAATATGCTCTGCCAAACTTGCAAGCAAAATCGCAGCAAAAATCAATGCAAAGCCAATAAAAGCAACGCTTGTTACGCGCTCATTGTAAAGAATGCTAGAGAATAGCAATGTAAACAAGCATTCTGTGCACATAATCACGGAAGCGTTAGCTGTTGAAAGATAAATCAGAGTATAGTTTTGAATAATTTGCGCAAGAACAGTTACTATCACTATAAGATAGAACATGTTCGTAATAGTTATCCAATTATCTTCGGCATTGAAGTTAGGCAAAGGCTCACTTATTGCAGCTCCGCACAAAAATAGAACTCCAGAAACACTAAACTGACCGAATGTTAAAGCAACGGGATTGTATTGCCTAGAATAATACGCTAAGTATGTTAAGTTAAACGCAAAAACAGCCGCGCAGATAAGAGTTAAAACGTCTCCGTGAGAAAGTGTAAGAACAAGAGATCCTGGCTTTAATGCAACGAATCCAACACCTACAACGCATGTTAGAGCCGCAATAATTCCTAAAAGCGTTGGCTTTTTTCTAATAATTATCCAAGCAGAAAATGGCGCTATAACACAGTATGCGGCTGTAAGAAATGCGCTTCTACCTGGATCAATCCACCTTAATCCTTCTGTTTGCGTAACTAAAGATGCGTAGTATGTAACGCCTGTTAAAAGCGAAGGAATTATCAGCTTTTTAGTAAAATTTTTGCGGATTGTTTTAAAGAAGACTACGCCCATTATTATGCACGCTCCAAGCATGCGAACTCCCATAAGCCATTGAGGTGGGAATACCTCTAGAGCGTATTTAGATGAGACGTAGCTTCCGCCCCAAATTGCGGCGCATAGAAGCAACATGATTCGCGCGAAGTTTACGTTAATTCGATTGTTCTGCCTCGGTTGAACCGCGCTATTTATTTCACTCATGTCACTCCCCTCATTTTCTTGCAAATCACAAGTCTATAACATTAAATTTTTCTTTAAGTCAGCTAAATTGCTTTATAAACTTTATAGAATAGCCACAAAAACAAGAAAAGTACAACCCATCGGCGTTCCTTCGGAAAATTTCCTAATTGACAACTGAATTGATTGTACACACTGCGACTTTACCTTAATATTTACAATTCATGATTTACAACCAAAAATTTACCAACACACAATTTATCATGATTTATGTAGTGCGTTTGCTCTACGCACGCCCGAGTTTGTTTCTCTTTTCCCGCGTTTGTTCCCATATCAACCCATTTGGTAAACAAAAGCAAGAACTCTTTCCCGCGTTTGTTCCCAACTTTGGCATTTCGGTAAACAAAAGCAGGAACACTTTCCCGCGTTTGTTCCCAACTTTGGCATTTCGGTAAACAAAAGCAAGAGCAACGACCTGCCTTTTCGCTTAAAGCGTAGCGCGCGAGCGATTTACCGACTTTGTAGCTCTAACGATATTCGGCAATTAGTGATTTAAGTCACAAGTTTAGGCATTTTTGCAAAAACACATCGAATTTTAAGCCTTTATATGCACGATTGCGCGTAATCTTGAAAGTGATTTAAACATAATCGCATGATTGCGCGATTGCACAATAATCAGTTGAAGAAAGGACTCAACATGGCAGCTCTTAGTGAAGATATGAAGACTTTTATCGAGAACAATTTGGCTTGGATTGCAACGATTAGCAAAGATGGCGAGCTTGATCTTGGACCAAAAATGTCAATGTTTGTACTCGACGACAATCACCTTGCCTATCATGAGCGCACTGCAGGTCAGCATTTTAAGAACTTGCAAGACGGCAGCCAGCTTGTTGTTGCCGTTGCAAATTTGGCTGAAAAGAAGGGATATCGCTTCCGCGGAACCGTTACTCTTCACACAGATGACGCGATTTACGAAGAGCAGGTGCGCGTTGCAGAAGAAAAAGGCACGAAGAAGCCTGCTGCTGTTCCTGTTATGGAGATTACTGAGATTCAGGATTTGACTTCTGGAGCTAATGCTGGAAAGACAATTGCTAAAGATTAATCAAAATACTAATTTTTAGCAAAAATCTAACAAAACGCCGAATTTTTAGGTCTCTAATACGAGGCATACAATAGCGAGTGGCGTTCGTCCTCAATGGCGAAGATGAACACCACTCAATTTTTACTTTATAATTTTTTATTTGATGATTTTATTTGATTATTTGATTGTCACTAATTTACTTGCTTTCTTTACGCAATGCTTGCAATCTAGAGTTCATTTCTTCCGCTTTCTTCTTCTCGAAGTAATAGATTATTCCAGCAATTGCAATCGGGAAAATAACAGTGAATGCAATCCATCCGCAAATAACCGCTGGCTCATCTTTGAATGAAATCCATCCAACAATCACAGACACAATAAATTGAATAGCAATTGGTGGAACTAGCGCAAAAACAAACTTTGCAAGATTTGACATACGTTCATTCGACCAAAAAATAGCGAACACTCCATAGCCTATGCCTATAACAAACGCTGCTACAGCATAAGATGCGATTCTGTTTCCAACCGCGCTATGCGCTAACAGGCTTGAAATAAAAGACATTACTGTAAAAATAGTGCATCCTATGCCAATGCCATTAACAATGTTTTTTACCATTGTTTTACCTAATGTTGTAACTTGCTTTTCCATAATAATCGCTTCCTTTTTAAGTATTAAAATCTAGTAATAAATAATTAGTATTAAAATTTTGATAGTTTTATATTTAACTACGCTTAAAATTACATTCCTAAGCGCTTTTTGAACCCAGCTAAGCATCTGCGACTAATCCACTCAACGCTTCCGTCGTCCATTTTTACGCTCATACTTCCGCCGAATCCTGGATCGACTCGAACAATGCGATTCAAGTTCACGATTGCGGATTTAGATATGCGCACAAACGACGCGAATTGCGGATTGTCGAAATCCATTAAGCGCTTGTAAGACACGCACTCGCCTTTATCACTGTGAATGATTACGCGCGAATTTTCTACGCAAATCATAATCACATCTGGCTCGTGCATAACAATAATCGAATCGTTAATATAACCGTATATGAATGAATTATTGTTGCTATTTGCCGCATTCGCAGTACTATTTTCGACAATCTCAGTATTATTTTCAGCGTTGCTTGCTTTTGCAGACTTAGAATCAACGCTTTGCAACTGAGCTATAAGACGCTTAATATCATCGTCAATATTGTGAATTGACAACTGCGCGGACTGCTCCTCTTCTGGCGGAACAATAGCAATCGTTACTTTCATCAGTCCTCCTTTCCATATTGCTACCGTTAGCGTTTACTAGCTTCTGCTAACTTTTCTTAGCATTTGCTAGCTTTTTGTTTTGTAATTTTGACTATACGGCACTGTAAATAGTCTGTCTCTACAAAATCGCTAAACGGTAGCTTTCGAGGATTAAGCGGCGAAAAGCGGCAAAAATGGAAAGATGACGCAGCTCCCTACGCAGCTCCCCAAATGCGAATAAGACGCTGACTTGTAGGGTCGGCTGCAGGACCTTGATCGTAAGCATCCAAACGCCAATGAATCGAGCCATCTGAGTTTTGGCTTGGAATTAAGCGCGCCCAACGACCGTTTCCCATTCCGCCAATCGTCTTATAAGAAGGATCTACCTTGTCTAATCCAAGAAGCTTATGAACAGTTTGAGAAAGACAAGATCCGTGTGAAAATACTAGTAAATCGCGGTCTGAGCCAGTTTTGCGCGCCCAATCCTCAACAGCTTTCGCCGCGCGATCGCCAACTTCTTGCTTAGTTTCTGCACCGTGGTTGAGTTCCCCACCTTTGCCATCAACCCATGACTTAAAATCTTCAGGCCATTTTTCGCTAATTTGCTGGCGATTAAGCCCTTCCCACTCGCCAAAAAAGCGCTCGCGCACGTCATCTTCAACATGCACATTAAGCCCAATCTTATCCGCAAAAGCGTGAGCTGTCTGTTGTGCACGAATAAGCGGCGAAACAATAGCAACAAAACTCGCGTCAGCCTCTTCTGGAGTAATGCGAACGTGCTCTTCGCTATTTGGATTCTTTGGGTCTTCTAAGTCGGAAGCTCCAAAAAGAACGCGCAAAGCTTTGCCAGAGCGAGTCACCTGGTCTATTCCAGACTCATCTAAAGCAATATCAATCATGCCTTGAAGTCTAAATTGAGCATTATAAGGCGTCTGACCATGGCGAACAAGCATTACAGAACGCGCAATACCTTCGTGAGAGCTGTTTTTATTGGCATTATGCGCGATTTGCGTTGCGCTTTCAACAAAATCAACCATTATCTTGCACTACCTTTCAGACTCTTGATCGCCATTTTGCGCATCATAGCCATAATCGTCATCATCACTATGCGCATCGTTTTCGCTATGCTCTGGAAGTTGCAAATCAATTGCAGGACAATCATTCCACAAACGCTCAAGGCGATAAAACTCGCGCGCTTCCTCGTGCATAATATGAATCACAAAGTCGCCAAAATCAAGCAAAACCCACTGTGCTAGTTCTAAACCTTCTCGAGATATTGGCTTGCGTTTGTTGTCTTTTAAGTACAAGTCTTTTTCGATTTCTTCACTAACAGCTAAAACTTGACGCTCGTTAGATGCAGAAACAATCAGCATGGCGTCTGTAATTCCAAGCAGATTACTAACGTCAAAAGCTTGGCAATTAGTGGCTTTTAACCTATCGGCTGCAGCCGCAGCAATCCTAATCGCGTTAACAGAGCTTTCTAAAGCCGCCATATGTTTCTCCTTAACTATCGAACTAGCGCTCCCAAGCTGGCTTCCAGCCTTCTACAACGTGCTGCGTATTTTCCGAATACACCATGGAATCCGCTGGAACATCGTGACGCACAACAGAGCCTGCACCCGTTGTAACCCCATCTCCAACAGTAACTGGAGCTACAAACAGGTTTCCTGCGCCAACATGCGCGTTAGAGCCAATAGTCGTATGGTTTTTATGCACGCCATCGTAGTTTGCTGTAATCGTGCCACCACCAATATTCGTGTGCTCTCCCAAATCAGCGTCGCCCATATAGCTCAAATGCGGAACCTTAGTACCGTTTCCAATATGCGCTTTCTTCATCTCCACAAACGCGCCAGCTTTGCTCTCCTCACCAAGCACATTTCCTGGTCGCAAGTACGTCCACGGACCAATATTTGCAGCGCGGCAAATATGCGATTCTTGCACACGCGAGCGCTCCACAACAGCGTCTTCATCCACTTGCGCATCAATAAGCGTTGTATAAGGACCAACTACAGCACCGCTTTTAACAATCGTGTGACCTTGCAAGAAGCACCCTGGAAGAACAGTAACGTCTTCCTGCAAAACAACATCGTCTTCAATCCACGTGTTTTCTGGGTCTAGAATTGTTACGCCTTCAAGCATCCACTTTTCGCAAACGCGCTTGTTGTATGCTTTTGCAAGCGCAGCTAACTGAACGCGCGTATTCACGCCTTCTACACTCAACGAATCTGCTGCCGCCATTGCTCCAACTCGTCCCATTGTGCGAGCGTGCTCTAACGCATCTGTTAAGTAGAATTCGCCTTGAGCGTTCTTTGAATTAAGGTTAGATATTGCGTCTGTAAGCACTTCCGCATCGAACACGTACACAGACGTATTAACTTCCTTAATCGCAAGCTCTTCTGCATTGGCATCTTTGTGTTCTACAATTCGCAAAACATCACCATTTGCTTCTCGCACAATTCGCCCGTAGCCAGTGGCGTCGTCTAAAACAGCGGTTAAAACAGTTGCTACATTGCCTTGATTATTGTGAAAATCTATTAATGATTGCAATGTTTGCGTGTCTAAAAGTGGTATATCGCTTGCTGCGATTAACACAGCCCCTTTAAGCGCATTACCGCATTCTTGTTTTGAAGCTTCATTAAGATCTCGCATTGCGCATTGCACAGCCCTGCCATTTCCAGGCTTATCATCCTGGTTCACAATCCGCACGGCATTGTTGTAGCTTTGCGCAGCTGCCGACACTCGTTGCGCTTGAGCGTGCACTACAACAGCAAGCTCCTTAGGATTTACGCCTGCCATTGCGTTCATTACGCGATTTAGGAATGTTTTTCCAGCAAACTTATGCAATACCTTCGGCGTTGTTGAACGCATGCGCGTTCCTTCACCTGCTGCAAGAATTATTGATGCTGCTATATTATGGTTTTCCACTACACTATGATTTTCCACAAGTGCTCCTTATTTTTCATAATACGTGACAAACATTTTTCACATAACACAAGAGCAAAGCAAAGTGCCCCCGACGCGATTCGAACGCGCAACCAACGGATTAGAAGGCCGTTGCTCTATCCATTGAGCTACAGAGGCGCAAGTTGCAATTATACCAAAATTCTTACATCAACACACCCAGTCTTAAATAATTTGCAAATTAATATTTCTGTTTTGATTCTGTTTTGATTTATATTTATTTATTTTGATTTTACTTTGGGTTTTTGCGCTCGGTTACTTGCGACTTTTCCATGCGCGCAACACGCGGTATATTTGATTACTCTACAAAATGTGGTATAGTCATCAAGTCGCGTTAAAACGCGGATAATTTAAGATGCCCCTGTATCCCAATTGGTAGAGGAAACAGCCTCAAAATCTGTGCAGTGTGAGTTCGAGTCTCACCGGGGGCACGTGCACAACGCCGCTTACATTCTAAGCGGCGTTTTTGTTATCTTCATTCCTGCGTTTGTTCCCTCGTTCGCTCAAATGGATATTTGTTATCTTCTCTCTCACGCGATTTTGCACAACACACAAACAACACACCAAACGACACACCTAATCCTCGTAGCGCTTTTCATTCCCGCATTTGTTCCCTTTTTGGCTCAAATGGTAAACAAACGCGGGAATCGACAACTTCGAACTTAAATCGTAACGTGAGAAATCACAAGATTCGCACTAAACAAAAACGCGCACCCCAAAAGGATGCGCGTTCAAGAAACTAACGATCAGCTAGCAATTAGCTATCGATTAGTCGCAAGCACCAACGGTGTGAACGTAAATGGAGTCGGTACGACCGGCCTGGCGCTCACCCTGAGCAGTGCTCAAAACAACAATCTTGTCGCCGTCAGCAACCTTACCAGCTTCACGAAGAACCTTGTCGGTGAAGATCATAAGATCGTGACGATTCATATCGTGGTAATCCTCGCTAATCAAGAAGCCTTCAGCGCCCCAGCTCAAAGCCAACCAGTGATAAGTGTGCTCATTGTTGGTAAAGCCATAGATTGGAGCAGCTGGGCGTTCACGAGAAATACGATGAACGGTACGACCAGTTTGAGTGTAAGCAACAATCGCCTTAGCGTTAAGCTTGTCTGCCAAGTCTACAGCTGCAGAAGAAACTGCACCCGTGCTAGACATGTCAAGTTCCACGGCTGGAATGCGATCATAACCGTTATCAGTAGCGTACTGAGAAATACGGGACATGGTCTGAACGGTAACTGCTGGATACTTGCCAACTGCAGTCTCGTTAGAGGTCATAGTTGCATCGGCGCCGTCAAGAACAGCGTTAGCGCAGTCAGAAGCCTCTGCACGAGTTGGAACTGGAGAGTTAACCATAGATCCAAGAACTTCGGTAGCAACGATTACTGGCTTTGCGTATTGGCGAGAAAGCTCAATGCAGCGCTTGGTAACGAGTGGAACCTGCTCAAGTGGCATCTCCACTGCCATATCTCCACGAGCAACCATAATGCCATCGAAGGTCTTAACAATCTCTTCCAAGTTTGCAACAGCCTGTGGCTTCTCAATCTTTGCAACGATTGGAATGCGGCGGCCTTCTTCGTCCATGATTTCGTGAGCGCGATCAATATCGGTAGCAAAACGCACGAACGACATTGCAATAATGTCTGCACCCGTGCGAATAGCCCAACGAAGATCAGACTCATCCTTTTCAGTCAATGCTGGAAGAGACACTGCAACGCCTGGAAGGTTAATGCCCTTGTGGCTAGAAACTGGGCCAGCAACAACAACCTTAGTGTGTACGTCGTTGCCTTCTACCTTGGTAACCTCAAGACGAACCTTGCCATCATCAATCAAAATTGGATCGCCTGCGTGGCAATCTCCTGGCAAACCCTTGAAGGTTGTGGAAGTGCGATGCTCATCACCCTCAATATCGTCTGTGGTGATAACGAACTCTTGACCTTCTTCCAAATAAACCTTGTCTTCGCCGTCAGCGTTCTTCTTGAACCAGCCGCAACGAATCTTTGGACCCTGCAAATCAACAAGAGCAGCAACATTACGACCAGTGGTCTTTGAAGCTTCGCGCACATTGTTGTAAACGCGCAAATGATCTTCAGGAGTGCCATGCGAACGGTTTAAGCGAGCAACATCCATGCCAGCTTCAACAAGCTTGGTAATGCCCTCTAACGATTCGGTAGCTGGTCCAATAGTATCAACAATTTTGGCTTTTCTCATAATGCCTGCCTGTTTCCTTGTTTGTTTATTTTTAAATGGGAAAATACCCACTTTCCGAGTAATAGTGTACCAGCAAATTGTGACCTATAGATAAAACTCGCGACTATTTATTTATCGTGTCTATTTATTAGCCACACTTATCACTTAGCAACACTCATTTATTAAAATTTATTTAAACACGATTGACTTGCGACTAAACACGATTAGCTTTCTCAATCATTTTCTTTCAGCGCAATCTTTCAGCGCAAGTTCTAAAGCTTATCCGTGTAATCAGCCTTTGTCATATTTTGGGCTTTTTGGACTATACCTTAGCGCATATCACATTATTATATATATTTTGGTGTATTCAATCACATTATTATACATATTTTACTGTTTTTATCACATAATTATAGGCATTGCGTAATGCTCAGCATAAAATAGACTAGCGTAGATTCTACTAATCTGGATTATGCAACATTTCAAATGCTCACATTCTTTTGACTTTTACGATGCTCTTTCAACATTCACACTAATCATTGAGTGCAAAATATTACTATTTCTTCTTATAACCTATAGGACATTACCAGTTTTATTAACCAGCACCTCTAAGAACATCAGAGATTGAGGATGTTAATCCAAAAAAGGTTAATAGATTTTACTCTAATAACCTTTTGTTTCTTTAATCTTGATTTTTCTGTTTTATTACTATCCATTTACCTGATTTGGTAGAGCCTTCTCTTTTAATCTTACCATCTGCTCTTAATTTTTTTATGTGATAACGAACTCCGTCAAAAGAAACATTTAAATGTTCCGCAATTTGTTTTGCTGTAATATTTGGCTCCATCATCATCAACTCAATAATTCTATTCGGTACTGATTTCTCAATTTTTATTTCTTGGGTAGTTTCTTGGGTAGTTTCTTGGGTAATACTACCATTAAACTCCTTTAAAAACTCTGCATTTATACCTATAACTGCGTTGGTATAGTTATCTTCTTCATTATCCGGATAAAACTTAAGCTCAGGAGAACCATTTTCTAATAATGCATCCTTTGCACGCCTTATACCTGAACCATAAGACTCTATCAAATTAAGGGAAAAGAACATATCTTTAAGTTCTTTGTTAAGGTACTGCCTTCGATCAAAAGTTCTATCCCTGTTAAGAGCCTCAATGGTTACAGGAGGAAGCGGTCTATTATGATTCACAAAAGAAATTCTGTCCCTGTAAATGTATATCCCGACATACTCAGGCGTATCGTATTCCTTATGCAAAATGGCATTTGTAGCAAGTTCTTCAAATGCTGTAAGAGGATAGTTATAGACAATCTTATGCTCGATTTTATCCGCTTCCCTTATGGTATATGAAGCCATAATATTATCTTCAAAATATTTGCTAACTTGCTTTGCCTGTATCCAAACCGGACCATCAAATTTCTTTGATTCCATTTTATCAGTTCCATCAATTTCTCTTATGATTTCAACATGGGCATTTGGAATAAATTTATTTGGTGTATCTGCAAACATCAGCACAGCAAAATTTTTAGCTCTATAACCGCCATACTCACTTTCACTGACAAGCCCCATACTCTTTGCCATATCCAGCTTAGACATTTCTCTAATATCTTTTTTTGCTCCTGTTTGAAGCAGATATTCTTTCATATATTCATAGCTTAAATCATCTATGGTAGCTGTATCGTTCAGGTTTGAGCTAAAAGAAAAGTTTGCAAATTTCTTCAAAAGTTCAAATTCTTCGGTTGGATTTGGAAGCCTTGAATCTCTACCGACTCTAATATATCTTCCTGCCTTTAATCGAATATTTTTATCTTTTTCTGCCCTTTCACTTGTTTGAAACGGTCCGTTACTACCACTTTCTACCGCGACTACGATATAGTATTCATCATCAATTTGATCCGTAATAATGTGATAGTTGATTTTAGGATGGATGTTTGCAAGGAGTGATTTAATTTCATTTTCTATTCCCTCTAATTTTGCTTCCTTTATCCCTTCAATCGGTCTTTTGGGAATTGCTTTTTCTCCCGTTTCTTTATCATTGACTTCTTCAATACCAACAAACAACAAGCTTATCTCATTATTCATATAGTTATTGGCAAAGGCACAAGCAGTTTTTAGAATTTTATCTTTAAAATTTGCCGACTTTTTATATTCGATAAAACTGCTTTCTACGTTTTGATTTTCAAGAATGTTATGAGCCATTCTTTTTATATCTAAAAGCTGCATAATACCTCCTCTTTCCAAAAATATTATCAGTATGTTATAGCATTTTAGAGAATTTCCACACTCTGAGATTAGTGGCATCTTACTCGCAATATATCAAAACCATTTATTTTATATCATTTTCAACCTCATCTAAAAATTCTTTCTTAGACTATTTTCACTTGACCAATATCAACAACCAAAGTCAAAAGTAAAACAAAAAACCAAAACCAAGACTTTTCATCGCACTTATCACTATAAGTGAAATTTAATGACAAAATCGATAATTTATAAGTTATAACTAATAAAAAAAAAGCTAAATCACACTCAAAACAGCAAGAAGTCAGCCTAAACCGCCGCACATTAAGCCTTTTAGCGATAGCCTTCTTAAAACCCAGATATACAAAGCCTAAAACGCACCCACCTAATCAGCTCTTGGTATCACGACAAACACTATAAAGTGATTAGCTAAGATCAAAGTACATTAATTTTGCATTTTTCTATGAATTCAAACAAAAATATTTATCTATCAACGTGCTCCCAAGATACACGTTTGCTACCTCTTTTTATCTCTCTTATTTTAAATATGCAAACTATTACAGATACAAAATCAATAATTATAGTTGTTATTAACAGTAAAAATGCGAATGGTGACAACAAAAAAATATGCAGCTTATTTTTAAAATCCAGATAAGCATTTTCTGCTATAGATACTGTTATAGCAAACAACACAGCAGACAACACGAATATGAAAAATATTAAACCTTTTATTATTGAATCTGAAGACATCATTATCATAATCACCCATGAAGGTGTTAACACTAGTACAACCTGATCCATTATCGCTTTTGGAAATATCCACCAACATAGAGCACGACAGTATTTACCATGTCTAATATTAAATAGAATATTCTTATACTTAAAAAATGACTGTATAAGACCATACTTCCAACGTAATCTTTGTCTAAAAAGCTGAATATATTTATGCACCGCTGGAGTCCACGTTATTACATCACTTGCAAAACCAAAATGATATTTTTTGTTTCCATAATGCATAATCAGCTTCATAGTAAAATCTAAATCTTCTGTAATGCAATCAGTATCATATAGACCCACTTCAATCATAGCGTCTTTTCTAAATGTAGATCCTACGCCACCAATAATATACTCCATGTTAAGCAAAGCTTCGGCAGATTTAAGACGATAAGAAATTAAATACTCAATTTGCTGAATAAATTCAATAATCTTTTTGGGAGAAAAAACCTGTACATTGCTTGCGCATGCAATCAACTTTTTATTCTTGTCAAATTTATGAACCATATTTTGTAATGCATCTATTCCTAGAGAAGAATCAGCATCAAGAATCATCACATATTTACCAATCGCATAGTTCATAACAGCATTATTAATTGCTTTACTTTTACCAGAATTTTCTTGATGAACTACACAAATCATTTTATCTAAAGGAATATCTTTACTGAAATAAGATTGTAAACTTGCATCATTTATAAACTTATCTCGTAAAGAAATCAGTACAGAAAATGTTTTATCTTTTGAACCATCATCTACGATAATAATCTGTTTATATTTCCAACTTTGAGTTAGTACAGACATAACGCACTTACTAATTGAAGTTTCCTCATTATACGCTGGAATAACAACAGATATTACAGATTCATCATGCAAAGAGCGCTTACCGCATACCCCCCCCCCCGTGTTAGAATAAGCACTTATGCTCCTTACATGACGCATTCTATATTTAGGAGTTTTAGCACTGTTAACAAGTATTTCATGTGTATTAATAATAATAAGCTCGCATATAGTAGCCAATAGAGGCAAAGAAGCAGCTACCATTACAACAATACATAACGTAATAATCATTATAATGAACCAACCTATCTGTATTGTAGTGAATGTCGATTCACATGATGTAAGCACAAAGAAGTAGCGATAAGGATAATAAGCAAGAGAACTGTTATACCCAACATACAATAACAGGTTTCTGTAATTGGATTGTTGTTATATTGAACAAACAACCACTTAATAATTTGCATCTCAATTCTCCCTATGTAAGTTACTTAAACTTATCACACGAATTGTATACCTTGATGAAGAATTTATTCTGCTATTTAGTTATTTTGTTACGTTAAAGCACCCATTAAATACAAACACACTTGATGACAACGTATTCTACCCGTATTTATTATCTACCAGGATTTTACAAGCAAAACCTATTTTTTAGCACACGCATAAAAACGTCTGGGAAAACGTCCCCCCCCCCCCCTAGACTTTTTCCCATGTTAAAGAGAGCATCATTATACGTAACTATTCTCATAACATGGTTACTACTATTCTTGATTTTTACACCATTCGCTATTAGAGAATACGTTTTTTCTGGAACAAGAAACACTACGCTAGATATTCTCATAGCATTAAACGCAATCTTCATAATCTACTTCTGGCTGAACGGCACTAAAGATATCATCTACGTACTATGGTTCTACCTGCATAAGAAATCCATTACACAATACGTTCAAAAAGTCTCTTGCATGCCAATACCAGCAAACAAGCGTATTGTAATGCTCTACTGTACTTGCAACGATTTCGAAGGCGACTCACTCACTCAATGCTTAAAACAAAATTATGCCGGATCAGTCAAAACAATCATCCTCGATGATTCTAGTGACCCTAATTACAAAAACAAGGTAGACGAATATGCTAAAGAACATAATGTAGAAGTAGTACGCCGCGAAAATAGAAAAGGATTCAAAGCGGGAAATCTCAACAACTATTTACACGGACGAACCGACTACGATTATTTTGTTATTCTCGACAGTGATGAAATCATCCCTCCAGATTTTATTATTCGATGCTTACAATACTTCCAATACTTTAAAAACGCTGGAATCGTGCAATGCAATCACGTAGCAACGCGTAACATTAACCGCTTTATGCACCTACTACACATTGGAGTGAACAGTCACTGGCCTGTGTACCAAACAATGAAACATCACTATGGTTTCATGTCTCTACTAGGGCATGGCGCGATGGTAAGCCGAGAATGCTACGAAGCAGTAGATGGATTACCAGAAGTTGTTGCTGAAGACTTATGCTTATCAATCGAAGCACGCAGTAAAGGATACTATGTTGCTTTCGCACCAAACATAACATGCGAGGAACAATATCCGATTGACTATCTAGCTTTTAAGAAACGACATAGTAAATGGACTCAAGGTAATTTCGAGTTCATGAAATGCTACACTAAACGCATTTTTACATCTAAAATGCGATGGTTTGAAAAACTAGATATTTTCCTGTTTACCTACAACCTGCCATTAACATCACTTTTCACATGCTATGTAGCAATGAATATCATATTCTTCCCAGCGCTACACTACGATTTACATTATCCAGCATGGCTACTTGTACCAACCGTAATATTCTTCATGGCACCGATGCTAAACGACGTATTCTTCTGGCTTGGTAAAGTATCGCTCAAACATTTACTACTCTACATGCTTTTTACTTTCTGCTTGTACGGTTCAATGCTTTACGTGTCAATGAAATCATCATTCCTAGCACTTACAGGAAGAAAAGCCATATTTGTTGTCACACCAAAAACAACGCAACATATTACGCTAGTTGAATCATTACGAATGAACATTCAAGAAATAATATTCTCAATAGTTCTTATCACGCTCTCCTGCGCGTTCAAAGGCGGAATACTACCAGTCATTCTCATAGTAGCACCAACGCTTTTCAGCATATATTTAACAATGTACTCGAACTCTAAAAAACCTATCGATACGCCACATCATGCTAGCAACAAGTACAGAACAAGAAGACCACTCGCACACGCATACAGGTGATATAAACCCACAAAATAATAGTCATTAAAGAAACTTGTAAAAGTAGAAATTAGGGCGAGCACGTTGATTTCTGCAAAGTGCCCGCCTTAATTTATGGGATTTATGTGCTGCGATTAACTCACGATTAGTGCGAAAATATTTATTAGCTCACTTATTAGCCGCATCCATTTGACGCAACTCTTTCTTTAAATCGCGTATTTCGTCGCGCAAACGCGCTGCAAGCTCGAATTGCAACTGTTCTGCAGCAACATGCATCTGCTCGCTCAAATTTTTAATCAGCGACATAATCTCATCTTGCGGCAAGGCCGAAATATTCGCCATGCGCTTTTCTTTGCTTTGCTGCCCCAGATTCGGCTCTTTTGGCACTCCATAATGCGAGTTCCCAGCCTTATTAGCATTCCTGTAACCGCCTGCTAGCAAAGTTTGAGTATCAACATCCTCTTTAGCAAGCATATCGTTCACATCGCTAATCTTCTTTCGCAAAGGTTTAGGATCAATTCCATGCGCCTTGTTATACGCGATTTGCTTTTCGCGACGCCTCTCCGTCTCGCTAATCGCCTTGCTCATAGCATCCGTAACAGTATCCGCATACATAAGCACAGTTCCCGAAACGTTACGCGCAGCGCGGCCAATCGTCTGAATAAGCGAACGGTAAGATCTTAAGAAGCCTTCCTTATCTGCATCCAAAATCGCAACAAGCGAAACTTCCGGCAAATCCAAACCCTCACGAAGCAAATTAATGCCAACAATCACATCAATTTTGCCTTCGCGAAGCTCGCGCAAAAGCTCCACTCTGCGCAAAGTATCAACATCCGAATGCAAGTACTCAACTTTAATACCAAGCTCCAAAAAGTAATCAGTTAAGTCTTCCGCCATTTTCTTCGTAAGTGTAGTAACAAGCACGCGCTCATCTTTTGCAACACGCGCCTTGATTTCCGCAAGCAAATCGTCAACCTGGCCTTCTACAGGCCGAACCTCAATCTTAGGATCGAGCAAACCTGTAGGCCTAATAATCTGCTCAACTACGCCATCCGAAAGCCCAAGCTCGTAATCTCCAGGTGTTGCCGAAAGATACACGGTTTGACCAACGTGCTCCAAAAATTCCTTCCACTTTAACGGACGATTATCCATTGCCGAAGGCAGCCTAAAGCCATGCTCCACAAGCGTTCTTTTACGCGAAGCATCGCCTTCATACATAGCTCCGATTTGCGGCACGGTTACATGCGATTCGTCCAAAACTAGCAAAAAATCGTCTGGGAAAAAGTCAAGCAAAGTATGCGGAGGCGTGCCTGCATCGCGCCCGTCAAAATGCCTTGAATAATTTTCCACTCCCGGGCATACTCCAACTTGGCGAAGCATCTCCAAATCGTACGTAGTTCGCATTTCCAAACGCTGAGCTTCCAGCAATTTATTCTGCTTTTTAAGCTGCGCAACTCTTTCGTCGCGCTCTTTCTCAATCGCCTCAAGCGCGCGCTCCATGCGCTCAGGACCCGCAATATAGTGAGATGCTGGAAAAATATGAACGCTGCTCTCCTGGCGAATCACTTCCCCAGTAAGCGGATGCAACATTGTAATTCTGTCGATTTCGTCACCAAAGAACTCAATTCGCACAGCTAATTCTTCGTAAACTGGAATAATCTCAACTGTGTCACCGCGCACTCTAAAAGTTCCGCGCGTAAACGCAATGTCGTTGCGCTTGTATTGCATGCTCACAAATTGACGCAATAAATCGTCTCGCTCAAGCGTCTCCCCAACACTCAGCATAAGCATTCGCTCAGCATACTCCTCTGGGGTACCGAGTCCATAAATGCACGAAACAGTAGCTACAACAACGCAATCCCGTCGCGTAAGCAAATTCGCTGTAGCAGCGTGACGAAGACGCTCAACATCGTCGTTAATATTCGAGTCTTTTTCAATATACGTGTCTGTTTGCGGAATATACGCTTCCGGCTGATAGTAATCGTAATAAGACACAAAATAGCTCACAGCATTATCTGGCATAAGCTCACGAAATTCCGCGCAAAGCTGAGCTGCCAATGTTTTATTCGGCTCAATAATAAGTGTAGGCCTTTGCAAACGCTCAATTAGCCAAGCGGTTGTAGCAGTTTTACCAGTGCCAGTTGCGCCCATTAAAACAACGTCGTTTTCGCCGTTTTCAATACGATTAGCCAGCTCTTCGATTGCTTGCGGCTGGTCGCCCGAAGGCTTGTATGGCGCTTTTACTACAAACGGCTTGTTTGTGCGCTGAATTCTATTCGACATTATTTTTCTCCAAGAGCATCAAGAGCATCAAGAGCATTTTATTTATTTTACTAAAACCCAACAATCGCGCGGTTGCTTGCGATTTTTCCGCGCGGTCTCTAATGCTCCTCACCCATCCACGTTTTAATTTTTGAATCAACGCTTTTAAGCATAACTTCCATAGGCTTTGTGGAATCAACTACAAAATCCGCGATTTTTTTGCGCGCAATCTCTTCAACTTGATTATTTATGCGCTGCTGCGCCTGATTCTTACTCATTTTGCGCTCGCTTATCATTCGCGCAATGCGAACATCTTTAGGCGCTTCAACTGTAATAATATAGTCAAAACTAAATGGAATGCTGTCAATTACTTGTGCAAGAAGCGGAATATCGTGCACAATAACAGATCTTAAAGATGCGCGTTCACAGCAATCTTCGTTATTAATTTTCCTATCACACTCGTTTCTATACTCGCTTTTATACTCGATTTCTAAAGTCTTTGCGCAATCATAAATAGCAGGATGAATAAGCGACTCAAGCTTCTTACGATTTTCACAACTCTCGTCGGAGTTCCCAAAAACATGCTTTGCAATAAACTCGCGATTTAAAGAGCCATCATTCAAAACAGCATTTTCCCCAAAAATGCTTACGATTTTCTGCAAGACTGCGCTTCCCGGTTCCACTACTTTACGCGCTAAAACATCGTAATCTATAACAAACGCACCAAGCGAACGCAAATGGTTTACTACTGTAGATTTTCCAGCAGCGATTCCGCCCGTTACAGCAATCCGCATCATTGTCATATTTTGATTATAAACGATACATTTCTCACAATAGCGTAAATTTTCATTGACCCTACTAAAACTTCTTATATAGTACGCAGTAAATAGGCCCGTAATAGGATTTCCAATTATCGGTTAATAAACTGTATCCAAGCTTGTTATAAAAATCTAAAGCAACAACATTGTTATCTTTTTTTGTAGATAAAATTATTGTTTTATATAATTCAAGATTTTCGACTTTTTTCATAAGCGCACTACCCACACCTAAATGTTGAAATTCGGGGTCTACAAACAACTCATTTAGCTCTAAGCTTTTATTGAACCAATCATAATTTTCTGATAAAAATGGCTTAATTTGATTCGCATACCAATTATCTTGTAATAATTCTATGCCATATAAAACACCGATAATACGATTATTCATCGTAGCAACAAGTAAAAGCGCACTATTGTTATATTTCAAACTATCTAATATGCGTTTACGAACATTATCTATACGATCTAGTTCTTTAGGGAATGCTTTTAGATATAAATCTAAAATTATATTCATATTATCTTTGGCTTCTAAATAATCTAATTTTTTAATTTCAATATTCTTCATAAAAACCCTTTATACAAGCTACTATCCGTATCACAACACAACATATTTAATCGACATATGCATATTTGATTTTACATAACCATCGTTATATAAGTACTAATTATCTCTGAAGCATTAATGAAATTAAAAAATATGCAATATTAAAGAATAAGTGTATTTGCTATATTATTCATTTCTTCTAATGCTTTAGGCATAAAAATAAAAGATGCGTTTTGGAAATTGAATTCTAAAACGCATCTTTTATTTGTAAAATTACTTATAAATCTTAATACTAAATATTTATTTTAGTCTTTTAACTCAGCACCATCAGCATCCTTATGCCACTTAGTTCCAGGCTTTGAGCAAAGAATCAAAATACCTTCAACAAACGACCATATTACCGTAATAATCAACAGGAATCCAAAGGAAAGAACAGTAATAAGTAATTGCACAATCGCCTTAGTCTTAAAACCAAGGTAAAAATTGTGGATACCTAAAGATCCTAAGAAAATCGCTAGCAAACCTGCAACAATTTTATTGCGCGAGCTTACTAAAGTTGCCTTAGCGTTCTCCTCAATATTCCCATCGTACGAAGGAAACTGAGCATTTTTCTGATCGTTGTCAAACGTGCTCATAATCTTCACCAATCCTTTTAATAATTATGATTAATGTTTAAAAGCATCATATAATCATGATTCTTAAAAGAAAATTAATTGTACCTATATTTAATTACAAAACTTGAGTCACAAAAATACTCGTAAAACATACTCAAAATAGTAGCCAAACATAAACAAAATTGCCCCGATGATCACTCATCAGGGCAATTGTTAATAAGCTTCTAGTAGAAAGTAGAAACTACTTCTTTTCGCTCAAAAGCTGTTCGCGCAAAGCTGCGAGCTGATCGGAATCAGCTAAAGCACCTTCGTTAGCTGCTTCAGAAGAATAGTTGGAAGCAACTTCTTCCTTCTTTTCTTCCTTAGCTGGCTTCTTTTCAGCTTCTTCGTTCTGACCATCAGCGGCTGCGGATTCTGCTGCAGCTGCGAGTTCCTTAGCGGCAAACACCTTGTGCTGCTCCCACAATTCGTGAGCTGCTGCATACTGTGCTTCCCACTCTTCGCGCTGCTGCTCGTAACCAGCAATCCACTCGTTAGTGTTTGGATCGAAGCCTTCTGGGTACTTGTAGTTTCCTTCTTCGTCATACTCAGCTGGCATGCCGTAGAGAGCTGGATCGAAATCTTCAGAATTTGGATCAACAGCCTCATTAGCCTGCTTCAAGGAGAGCGAGATACGACGACGATCGAGGTCTACGTCAATAACCTTAACGAATACTTCTTCGCCACCCTTAACAACAGTTTCTGGGTTCTCTACATGACGGTTAGCAAGCTCGGAAATGTGAACCAAGCCTTCGATGCCGTCTTCAACGGAGATGAACACACCGAACTGAACAATCTTGGTGACCTTACCCTTAACAACCTGTCCAGGAACATGGGTACGAGCGAAGCGCTGCCATGGATCTTCCTGAGTTGCCTTAAGGGAGAGGGAGATGCGTTCGCGATCGAGATCAACGTCGAGAACCTCAACAGTGACCTTATCGCCAACCTTAACAACCTCGGATGGGTGATCGATATGCTTCCAAGAAAGCTCGGAAACGTGAATGAGACCGTCAACACCGCCGAGATCAACGAATGCGCCGAAGTTCACGATAGAAGACACAACGCCTTCACGAATCTGACCCTTCTTAAGCTGCGAAAGGAAGGTCTCGCGAACTTCGGACTGGGTTTCCTCGAGGAATTGACGACGAGAAAGTACAACATTGTTGCGATTCTTATCAAGCTCAAGAATCTTAGCCTTAATCTTCTGACCAATGTATGGGGAAAGATCGCGAACGCGACGCATTTCAACGAGGGAAGCTGGCAAGAAGCCGCGCAAACCGATGTCTACAATCAAGCCGCCCTTAACAGCCTCAATAACGGTACCTTCAACAATGCCGTCTGCATCCTTGATCTTCTCAATATCACCCCAAGCACGCTCATACTGTGCACGCTTCTTGGAGAGAATAAGACGTCCTTCCTTGTCTTCCTTAGTTACAACAAGGGCTTCGATGGTGTCGCCAACTTCAACAACATCATCTGGATCAACGTCTTTCTTGATGGAAAGTTCACGGGAAGGGATTACACCTTCAGTTTTGTAGCCGATGTCCAACAATACTTCGTCGTGATCAATCTTTACGACTGTACCTTCAACTAAATCACCATCGTCAAAATTCTTGATGGTTGAATCGACTGCCTTGATGAAGTCTTCTTCGGTGCCAATATCATTAATCGCAACCTTGGCGACTTCGTTATTATTCTCTGCCATTACTTATTAGTGGTTTCTTCTTGGGGTGGATATTACTCGATATTAAATTATGACTTTTTCACGCGCACTATGCACGCGCTCTGTCAATGTTATATATAGGCATAGCCAAAATCGCCGTTTTACTTCGGGCGTGTCGCGCTACTTGATATTTGCTACTTAACACTTACTCGCCGCTTGCTGCTCGCTCAGCCATGTCAACAACATTAGCCAATAGCATTGCGCGAGTCATTGGACCCACTCCACCAGGATTTGGCGAATACGCTCCCGCGACTTCTCTACAAGCAACATCTACATCGCCTTTTACGCGATATCTGCCCACTTCTTCATCAAAAACGCGCGATACGCCAACATCAACCAACACAGCTCCAGGCTTAACATCGCACGGCTTTACAAACCCCGCACTGCCCATTGCCGCAATAATAACGTCGGAGCGCATCATAATATCATGCAAATCACGCGTACGCGTGTGGCACAATGTTACAGTTGCATCAACTCCCCTGCGCGTAAGAAGCAGCCCGATTGTTCGTCCAACAGTGATTCCTCGTCCAAGAACGCACACATTTTTGCCCTCAAGATTAATGTTATAAGCGTCTAAAAGCGCCAAAATCCCTCGCGGTGTGCAAGGCAACGGAGTAACAATATCTCCCGAAATATGCATAACCAGTTCGCCTAAATTGTATGGGTGCATTCCGTCGCAATCTTTTGCAGGGTCTACTGCTTCAATAATCTTCTGGGAATCAACGCCTTTTGGCAAAGGCAATTGCACTATAAAACCTGTGCAAGAAGGGTCATTATTTAATTTTTCGACAGCAGCAAGAATTTCATCTTCACTAACATCTTCGGGCAGGTCGCAACGAATAGAATTAATTCCCACTTCTTCACAATCGCGATGCTTACCAGCAACATATTTCAACGACCCAGGGTCGCTTCCAACTAAAAGCGTTCCAAGTCCTGGATTAATGCCTTTTTCTTTAAGCTTTTCTACTCTATTTTTTAAGTCGCTTTTAATACTTGCGGCTAGCGCTTTTCCGTCTAGTACAACAACCATGATTCACTCCCCAACTCGTATGTTAATTCTCATGTTCAACTCACATAATCATCTAACACAATTCGTACTCGTATGCTATTCGTATGGATAGGCTATCGTGAGGTATAGAGGTGTGCGACACAACTACTAATAACAGGATATTAATAATAGAATGGTATTTATTATTAGCAACACAATTTATTAGCAGTACCACACTTTTATACGTGCATGCTGTTTACGGAAGGGGCGCAAAGATGTGCGAAAATACTTTTCATTTAAGTCGCGCAAAGAAAATATGCAAAGCGATTTTAGCTTGCGTAATTGTGCCATCAATGTTGATTGGCATGGCTGGGTGCGGTGCAAATTCACAATCTTCTGAAAAGACAACGCATCCAAAAACAGAAATTAAACAAATTAAAGTTGTTTCCACACTTGAATCTTGGGCAAGTTTAGCCAGAGAAATCGGAGGCAACGATGTTGTTGTTAAGTCAATAATAGACAAGCCAGATGTTGATTCGTCCTCATTTAAGCCATCTAGTAAGGACTTGCAAAAACTTTATGATGCACAAGTTGTGATTTCTAACGGAGCTGGATATGACAGTTGGATTGCAAAACACTTATCTAAAAAGAGCGAAACAGTAAATGCTGCTTCTACAGTGGGCGCTCTAAATGGTGATAATCCTTATTTATGGTTGTCCAAAGATGCGAGAAGCGCTATGGCGTCTAATATTTGTGACGTTTTCTCTAAGATTCTTCCATCAAAGAAGAAGATTTTTGCTAAAAGACTTAATACTGTTAAATCTCAAGAAAAAAATCTTGACGAATATATTGAAAAGTTTGGCAAAGATCACAAAAACTTAAAATATGCGTCAACTAATCCTATTCTTTTCTGGCTTATGTCAGATATGAATATAGAGGATTCTACTCCTAAAGAGTACGCTACTCAGGCTGCTCAAGACGATGCTATCGATAAGACTAATGTGGACAAATTCCAGAAGCTAATAGAAGAAAGAAAATTTGACGTAATAATCAACAACAGTCAACGAAATAATACTGACATAAGCATTTTGACTGGAACAGCTGGAAGAAGCTACACATCTGTAATGTGGGTTAACGAGCTCATGCCAACATATGCAACCGATTTAAGAAAATGGGTTATGAAAATTTGCGAAGACATTGACAATGCTGGTAAAGCTACGATTAACATGAGAAAAGAATTAGGAAAGCACGAAGGCTCTCAGCAAAATAAACCTATTACAGAAAAGCCTACAATTTCTAAGCCAGATCCAAGTAGGTCTAACGAAGGTCAGCAGGATCCTGGAAAGTAAATCTGAAAAATAAAAACAATCAGAAGATATAAAAAAAAATATAAGAAGATATAAAAAGTTATAAATAAAGAATAAAAAGTCACCTCCTAAATTTTTACAACTTAGGAGGTGACTTTTTTTATGTCCTATTTCTTTTTAGATTTTTTAGACCTTTCGGCAAGCAATCTAAGTGTATCCGCAGCAGCTTCTTCTGGAGCTTGAGTATGATGTTGCTTATCTCCAGGTAGAGGATCAGAATATCCAAGATTCACATTTAGTAAGCGTTCTGCCTGCTCTTCGTCAATCTTTTCAGATAACGCAATTTCTGAGATAAGAATACTGCGAGCGCGTGCAAGCATACGCTTTTCTCCTGCAGACAAACCATGTTCGTCTACATCTCGCTGAGATAAATCTCTAACAACTTCTGCAATCTTGTTAACATCGCCAGTAGCGATTTTCTCAACATTAAGCTTATATCTACGAGACCAATTCATTTCTTTTTCGAGAATAGGAGTGCGCAAAATTTCAAAAACTTTAGCAACTTCTTTTGCGCCTACAATATCTCGAACGCCAACTTTCTTGACATTGTCTACTGGAACATTAATCTCTAAACCATCTGAAGACAATACAACTAAGCGTAAGTATTGCCTAGTAATACCTTTGACAGTGCGTTCACTAATTTCCTCGACTCGAGCCGCACCATGACGAGGATAGACGACCATATCGCCGACTTGATAACCCACAGAACCCTCCGTATGCACAGAAAAACTCATTTCAGTTTCCCATAAGGCAACGACTTGATGCTCAAAAAGCTATTTTTTTGACTGATTAGTCAAACTTTGCTCAAAACACACAAGACATACGCAAATAATGTTGTATGATAGACAGCATGAGTACAGTATCTAACATCAATGAAGATGCAATCGCAGTGGCTGTTCGTCAGGACGTGCTTGCTGCGGTCAGCAACGCAGAATACTACAATCCACACGAGGTCCTTGGTGGACATCTCGGAACTGGCAAAGGCGCTGGTACTGCCACGGTTCGCGTATTGCGACCAATGGCCAAGAAGGTAACCATTCTTACTAAGGGCGGAGAATACGAAGCCCAGCACGAATACAACGGTATTTTTACTGCTGTTGTTCCTGCAACAAAGCATTCTAAGAGCAAAGAGTGGTCTGTTCCTAGCTATCGTGTCCGCACTGTGGAAGTGGATGGAACTGAGTCTGTAGATGATGATCCGTACCGTTACTTGCCTCAGATTGGCGATATGGACATGTATCTGTTTGGTGAAGGCAGACACGAAAGACTTTGGGAAGCTTTAGGCGCTCATGTTAAAAGCATTACCGATTCTTGGGGTCTTGTTAGCCCAGAAACAGGAAAGATGGTTAAGAAAGTTACTGGAACTGCTTTTACGGTGTGGGCACCAAACGCACGCGCTGTAAGAGTTGTTGGTAACTTTAACTATTGGAATGGTCGCCGTCACGCAATGCGTTCTCTTGGCTCTAGCGGTATTTGGGAGCTTTTCATTCCAGGAGTTGGCGCAGGCGAAGTTTATAAGTTTGAGATTATGACTCAAGCTGGAAACTGGATTATGAAGGCAGATCCTATGGAGCGCTCTCACGAGCTTCCACCTAATACTGGGTCTGTTGTTGTTGATTCCGAGTTTAAGTGGCACGATAATGAATGGCTTGAACATCGCGCAAAGACTAATGCTCACGATGGTCCTGTGAGTATTTATGAGGTTCAGGCAAATAGCTGGAATCGCGATTACGATAATTATCGCGAGCTTGCAGATCACTTGGTTGACTATGTTCAGCAAGAAGGCTTTACTCACGTTGAGTTTATGCCTCTTACCCAGTACCCGTTCTCTGGTTCTTGGGGTTATCAGGTGACTGGTTATTATGCTGTTGACTCTAGGCTTGGAAGCCCAGACGACTTTAAGTACTTGGTAAATAAACTACACAAGGCTGGAATTGGTGTGATTATGGATTGGGTTCCTGCACACTTCCCTAAGGATGATTTTGCTTTGGGTAGATTTGATGGCACTGCGCTTTATGAGGATCCTGATCCTCTTCGCGGAGAGCACCCAGATTGGGGAACGTACATATTTAACTTTGGTCGTCACGAGGTTCGTAACTTCTTGGTTGCTAACGCATGCTTCTGGCTTAGCGAGTATCACGTTGATGCTTTGCGAGTAGATGCCGTGTCTTCTATGCTCTACTTGGATTACAGCCGTGAAGCTGGTCAATGGCGTCCAAACATGTATGGTGGACGCGAAAACCTTGAGGCTATTGACTTTATTAAGGAAGCGAACGCTACTGCATACAAGAATAATCCTGGCATTATGATGATTGCAGAAGAGTCCACCGCATACCAAGGTGTTACTGCTCCTACGGATATGGGCGGCTTGGGCTTTGGCTTAAAGTGGAACATGGGTTGGATGCACGACACTTTGCAATACCTTAAGGAAGAGCCGATTAATCGTCGTTGGCATCACAATGAAATCACATTCTCTATGGTTTACGCATATTCCGAACATTATGTGTTGCCTTTGAGCCACGATGAAGTTGTGTATGGCAAGGGATCTCTTCTTGGAAAGATGCCTGGAGACGAGTGGCAGCAATTTGCTGGTCTTCGCGCACTTTTGGCATATCAGTGGTCTCACCCAGGAAAGAACCTCCTGTTTATGGGCGGTGAAATTGGTCAGTCTTGCGAATGGAACTTCAATAACTCGCTTAATTGGCACGAGCTTCAATGGCCGTTCCATCAAGGTGTGCAAAAGCTGGTGGCAGATCTTAACGCTTTGTATAAGAGTTCTAGAGCATTCTGGAGCCAAGACTTTACGCCAGACGGATTCCAGTGGCTTACTAGCGACGATTCTGATCACAACACTTTAAGCTACATTCGTATTGGTGATAACGGTGAAGAAATTGTTGTGGTTGTTAACTTCTCTGGTCAGGCTTGGCAAGATTACCAGGTGGCATTGCCTAAGGGCGGTCAATGGGAAGAAGTTCTTACAACCGACGATGCTAAGTATTGTGGTTCTGATATTCACAATGGCACATTTACTGCTGCTGCTGAAGAATATCATTCAAGACCATATTCTGCAAGGATTACTGTTCCAGCACTTGGAGCTGTGTTCCTTAAGCCAGTCAGCAAGTAGTTAGTTGATAATTAATAACTTAAGTTAGGAATCTGAATTAGGTTAAAATGTTGGACACTCCATCAGAAAAAGGTGTTCCTCGAACAATTCTTGTTGTAGAGGATGAGCCAGATTTAGCCACAGCTATTGCGCAACGTATTGTTGCTAGAGGTTGGAAGGCTAGAGTTGTTTCTGATGGAGTGTCTGCTGTTAAAGCTGCTTTAACCTTAAAGCCTGATCTTATAATTATGGATGTTATGCTTCCTGTTATGGACGGCATTGAGGCGACTCGCAGAATAGTATCTAGATGTCCTATTCCTGTGCTGATGCTTACAGCTAGAGATGCTGAGTCGGATAAACTTGCTGGATTAAGCGCTGGAGCAGACGATTATGTTACTAAACCGTTTTCTCCTAGAGAGCTTATTGCAAGATGCGCTGCTATTTTGCGTAGAGTTGAAAGAGCTACTCTAATCGCAAACAGAGCGCAATATAACGCTCTGTTTAAGTTTGGAGATTTGATTATTGACCCTAGACAGAGGCTTGTTACTCTTAACGGTAAAGAAATTCATTTTACTCCTACTGAGTTTTCTTTATTGACTACTTTTGCAAAGCATCCTCATGATGTTTTAAAACGAGAAACACTTTTAGAAGAAGTTTGGGATTGGCCAGATGCTTCTGGAACTAGAACTGTTGATTCACATGTTAAATCTTTAAGACGTAAAATTGGTTCTTCTTGGATTCGCACAATACATGGAATAGGTTATGCTTTTGAGCCACCTGATGAAGATTATGACCAAATATTTAACTAGAAATAATAAAAATAACAATAACGATTCTGTTGATAAAGTAGGTAAAGTCGATTCTTTTTCTAATGCCACTTCGCAATCTACTTTGCGCCCTAATCGTTTTATAGGATTTTTTGCATCTTTAAAAGGTGAATTATCTGCGATTATTGTTGTTGCAACAGCTATAGCATTTGTAATGGCTTGGTTTCTTCTAAAAGTTGGGTTGAGCGGATGGATTGCAATGCCTATAACGCTAGCTGTAGCGCTAGGTATAACTTACGCATTTTCCAGAGGGTTAACTGCTCCGCTTAGACAAATGCGAGATGCTTCCGAAGCGATGGCGGATGGCGATTATTCCGTGCGAGTTCAGATTGAGAATAGAAAAGACGAGGTTGGAAAATTAACTCTAGCTTTTAACGAAATGGCTGAAGAACTAGAGCATGCTGATAATATGAGGCGTGACCTTATAGCCAATGTAAGCCACGAGCTTAGAACACCTGTTAGCGCATTACAAGCTATGGTAGAGAATCTTGCTGATGGAGTTGTAGAGCCGACACCGTCGAATATGGAGGCTATTCTAAATCAGATTCACAAGTTGGCTGATTTAATCACTTTTCTACTCGATTTGTCTAGAGTAGAAGCTGGTGCAGAAAGTCTTGTTATTACAGAGTTCGATTTTAAAGATTTTCTTAACAGTATTGTTGAACCTATAGAAATAGCGGATGCTGGGCATAATCATCATATAAGTCTTAATGTTGAAAATGATATTACGCTTGTTGGAGACAAAAATCGCCTATCGCAATTGTTTACTAATGTTGTTTCTAATTCTATTAAACATTCTGCAGACAATACTAAGATTCTTATAACAGCAAAATCGAATCATGAGAAGAATACTCTAGTTTGTAATGTTATTAATTTTGGAAACCAGATTCCTAAGGAGGATAGGGCTGATATTTTCCGAAAATTTGTTAAGGGAAGTCAAGGTATTGGAACTGAGTCTGGTGGAACAGGATTGGGTTTGTCTATTGCAAGATGGGCTGCACAATTGCATAACGGTACTGTAAAAGTTGTTGATGATAAGCGTGGAGCTAATTTTGAGATTACACTACCGCTTACGTATAACGAATAACGAATTATTATAGACTGTATAAAACACTTTCCTTTGACCATACTCCTGCTATAGCAAAACATGCAAAAACTGTTATACCACAATTTTTTAATGCTTCAACGCAATTTTTCATCGTAGATCCTGTAGTGATAATGTCGTCTAAAAGTATTACTTTGCATCCTTTTGGCACTATTCTTGTGTCTACTAAAAACCCTTTTGTGGTTCGCAAAGATCGTCCCCTACTTCCTTTAACTTGAACTGATTTTACTTTTATTTTGCCCATTTTGATTGCTTTTACAACCCGCGCATTAATACCATATTCTTTAAGATTTTTAGAAACGTATTTAGCAATAGGATCCATGTGTTTTCTTCCGCGTTTTCTTTGTGATTTAGAAGACGATGGAATTGGTACGATAATAAGATTTTCAATAATATTCTCATCGGTATTTTCGCAATTATTTTCGCAATTACTTTCATAACTATTTTCATAACTATTTCTGCTATTTTCATAATCACTAATAACTTTGATCATTAATTGAGAAACCAAATATGAAAAAGGCTTATCGAGAAGTTGATTACTATGATCCTTCCAACACAACAAAGATTTCCTTACAAAACCCACATAAGTTGAGCACGAATAAATATTTCCACACATTACGCTTATCAAAGGATCCTTATGCCATTCTTTAAACATACTCGTGCAATCATCGCACAAAACGCAATCAGGAAGATCACATCCTGCGCAGCCAACTGGAAGAATAAGATTAACCATGGTTTTAAAAACACTCGTCCAAGAAATGTTAAGAATAAGCCTATTTATTTTATGAGTTGGATTTTTTAAAAGCATAAAATCGACGATAAATATTACAAAATGTAATTGCAATAAAATTAAGTCAATGTGGTTAAAGGCTATTTTAAAATTCGAAAATATTCATGGAATTAGAAGATTGTCTAAAAATCAGCACACTAGGAATTAAGATGTTTTAACATTCCAATGCACAAGTTAAATGTGTCACTAGGATCTTTTACCCTAACAGCCAAAGCTCCAGTTAAAGATGTTGGGTAATCATTACCACCTTCATACATTCGATCTCCAACAAAAGCCATCTTATTTAAAGGAATATGGCAATAGGAAGAAAGAGCCTTAAGAGCTTGAGCCTTATTATCGCCTTTGCTGACAATATCTACACTAGTAAAACCACCAGCACGCACAGAAAAATCAGGCAAATTTTTAGAAATTTCTTGAGCTAAAGTAGTTTTTAAAACACCACTAGGATCCCACTGTTTTTTAAATTCAACTGGAGCGAGTTGACCTAAAGCCGAAAAAGTAATTTGCGTACCACGATTCTCTATCTGACTCCCCCAAAGTTTCTCATCTGAATCACACTTCCACAAACCCATTTTTTTAGCACAAGATATAATTACTTCAATAACATGATTTGCATCATCGTCAGAAATATTATGCGAGTAAATGCAGGACAATCGCCCATCCGAAATGCGATAATAGCTTGCTCCATTAGTCGGCATAATATGTAGATTATCAAGTCTTGTATATGCAGGTAAAACATTTAAAATCTGGCTTTTAACTAGTCGCAAGTCACCGCCAGTAATAACAGCAATAGGCAACCTATTTATCAAATCACCAAAAACTGTGCGCATTCCACTTGTCATAGGTTTTTTTGAACAAGCAAGAGTATTGTCTAAATCAAAACCAATAAGCGAATACGATGCAAGATACTCACAAAGTCCTTGCTCATTCCACTCATGAATATTAGACTCCAACACTTGCCTCCTGTACAAACCTTGCAATTCAAGTATTCCATATTATTAACATATTTACTACAACGTGTCTTGCATGTTTTGTAGCCCACTCATTTCACTACCTATTCCACTATGAGTTTGCAGAATTGCCCTAGCATACAAATAAAGTTAAAGCATGACGTCTTTAATATGGGAACAGCGAAGATATAAAAATCGACATGGCAGAGGAATGAGAATGCCAATGTTTGGCACAAGACTACCACGGTATAGAACAGCAAGCGGAATGTTTGACTCAATGGTAGCTGGTCAAATACGAAGACTTAATGGCGCATGGTCTAATCTTACAAAAGGCGTGCAGTTTGCTGTAGAAGACGTTCCACCATCTCAACCAGTACTTTGGGAAAGCAACAAAAGAATAATGTCTCAAGTATTTCCAGCTTCCAAAGGAATACCACCTAGAATCGTATTGTACAGGCTGCCGCTATGCACACACGTTACTAGCCGCGCAGAATTACAATACGCCATACGAGATGAGATGGTACAACGTCTAGCAGAATTGTATGGCAGAAGACCAGAAGAGATAGACCCAGACTGGGGATTATAAAGCTAATTAAAATAATAAAGCTAATTAAAATAATCTACTAAATAAACTACTTCACGATAGCAGGATTTGCTCTAACCTTAACGCTTATCCTATTAGGATCTAGTGATTTAGAAGGAATCCAAGCAACTCCTGCAAGCCCCGCACTATTTACAGTATTATTTTGAATCCTAGAAGCAAAAGATACACCAGACTTTGATTTAAGCGTAAACATAACTGCCTTAGGATTAATATCTTTTGCAGATATTGTTGAAACAGTATAAGGTTTAATATCAACCACTTTGGAAGATACCTTTATCCCATAAGAATCATAAGCATTTATGGTTACGCGAGAATTATCCACTAAACCATTTGCGATATATAACGAAGTTTCATCTGCAGAAAGCGGAGACACAAAAGCACTATTAGTCATAGGATTAACAGCATTAACAAAAGCAATATCACTCTGACCATCCTTACCGTTTCTTTCAACAGAAGCCATAATAAAAGTCGGAACAGTGCTTTGAGCAAAAATAGCGCCAACTCCCTTAGGAGCATTTCCTAAATCAACAACCTGAACTTGCCTTGCATTAAGATCCACTTCCTTAATGCTTTTCTTTCCTGAATCATCCAGCCAATATAAATCGAGTTTCCCACTTTTATCAGACCAAATATAGGCTTTTACCTGATCTCCATCTGTAATGCCTGGTAAAACAGGTTCCTTAGACGCTGAGCTTGTTGGTTGAATAATATCCACTCCCTTAGAAACAAGTCCTTGAGAGCGAACGACTTTAACAAAAGATGAAACTGGCGCTTGATCACTTGAAACTTGAATATACAGACCATTAGTTTTCTCGGCTGCGGCAGAAATGTTAAAAGAAGAGTCACTATGTGCTGGAACAGTAAAAGTACTTCCAGTAGATAGATTCACTTGAGCACCTGATCTGCCTGTTGACCACGCTTTAACACTCACAACAGTTGGTTTTGATGAAAGATTAATAGAATTTAATCTTATTGACACACCTTCCGATATTTGCGGAATAATAAAGTTTTGTCGCATTGATGGGGATACGCAAGAAGTAGCAGACAAACCTTTTAAATCCCCATTTGTTGCCCAAGATACACTAGAAGCAACTGATCCAGTGCCCGACTGTGCGTTAAGAAAATTGCTTTCTAAAATTTGAGAATCTTTGTCTACATTATTTTCTGCAAAATAAGCTTTACTATCATCATCTGAATTAGAAGCATTAGTAAAAGATTTATTGACTAAATCTTTAGAATTTCCAGAATCTTTTAAACCATGTACCGAGGATTTATAAATATTGCCAAAGGATGCGTATCGCGCAACCGACTTTAAATCACCTTCGGATTCTTGAAACTCACTATCGCCATAATTTGCTAAATCTGGCAAAGATACTCTAGTAGGACAAACCGTTTGAAAATTAGTAGAACTTACTTGTTTTTCCACACTTCCATTTGGATAAATAGAATCATCCATAATATGTTTAAACGGAGATGTGTAGGATATTACAACAGCAGTAGAAACTAGTATTGCAGCGCTTAAAAGCGACAATGACCATAATTTGAATCTTCTAAAACGAGTAGAAGGATTAACAGAAGCATACTCTTCTGCATGACGATGACTATTTTTAGAATTCTTATTCGACTTCATTTAAATCTTCCCTGACATATTATTCGTTTAATAAATCATAATCATCTAACTAATCATCTAAACGCTCTATTAAATTGCTATTATTAAAACGCGGCAACGCTACTAAGCAATACAATAATAGGACTAAAGCAAAAACAATAAACCAAGGCATTCTCCATGAAAGTGGACGAGAATGACTATAAATCGATGTTTTTGAAACAGATTTTTTACTGTTATCAACATCAAAACGGCAGTATGTTCCATGATCAGATGAAACAACAAGTTGAGTACCATCTGAAGCATTAACGTTCGCAATCAGGGTTTCTGTAGCCTCATTATTCGAAGTGCTATCAGAAGACAAGATAGAATTGTTAGCAGATAAGTTAGTTTTAGTTCTGGAATCGTTAACAATATAAATTCCACCTATTCCAAGCTGTTTTAGAGTTTCTATAGACTCATCGTCTGCATGAGAAAGAAGCTTAGAAGCCGCATAATATAATGTGTTTCTGCTAGGAGAATACCCGTAAAGTACATCTCGAACTTGTAATGCTGGAGATAGATCAATAAGATCACCGCGAACAGTTCGCATAAGTGAAATATCTAGCTCACGACTATTTATTGCTTTAATAGCAAGAACACGATTAGAGTCATTCTTCCTTAAATAGTCAGAAACAACCATTGGTAAACCATTATCACTTGCATAAACAGAAGTTAAAGGACCACTTGTTACAGCAAATAATCCAAGCAGAATAGCAACAGCAAAAATACCAAAAGCTAAAATTCCTCTAGCAAGATGAATAATCTTACGGAGCATCGCTTTAGCAGAGCGCCTAATAGCAGCACGCTTAGAAACGCGCGTCATATAATCGTCTGGATTATTATCAATATTTACATTAGACCTTCGCAAAGGCTCAAAACGATGAACAGCCTTACCAGCAACCATGCACATGCAAGCAAGTACGCCAAGAGCGCTTAAACATACGCCTGGAAGAACGCTAGAAGATATAGGACCATCAAAATCCGCTGCAATAACGACTCTAGATGCAACTAATGAAAGAGCCATACCACTTACTATCACAACCCACATCATTCTAGAAGTTCTTAAAGCAAATGGAAGAGCAAGAGAAGCTAAAGCCATTAACAAAGCGAGGACAGCAAACACAATCATTATGATTCCGCGAAGCTGCATAATAGGCAAAGATTGAGAAGAAAAATGATTCAAATCAATATTGAAAGCTCTAAGTAAAACATCTAAATAGTTGATAACCCTAGGAGCACCATTGATTTTTTGCGATGGAACAGCCATAGTCGCAAAAAGCTGACGCCACATTCCAGATTCAAAATAACGAACTACACTACCTAAAGTTGGAATAAGAACCAACACAGAAGGTATAGGCATAAGCGCTAGCATAAAACGATGTGAACGAACCATTATCAATGATGCTATGAAAATAACAATCATAGGTAGGATAAGCTGAGGGCAAGCTGCAAGAGGAATCATAAAGCATAACGACGCGCATGCAGCACATTGTATAGATGGAACAGGAAGCACTGGGTCTTCTGTAACATACATTCCTACAGCGTGGAAAGCAAACGCAAATGCTGCTGGCAAAAACACCATTGTTAGAAGCATTGGTAAGTCGCCTCTAGCGAATATGCCAAATGCCATTGCAACCATTGTCCAACAAATACCAGAGCAAACTCTTACAATATCGGAACGAGTAAATACTCCTGCAAGCGCCCAAAAACTTAACAACATTGCTGGAGCTGCAAGGAAGAAAATAACACTTACTGCAGCGATTGTATTGCCACCAAACACAATAGAGGCGAGCATCCAAATAATAAGAAGAGGAGATGGAGGTATTGCAGAGGCAAAACCATCATCTGGAATATAAGATCCGATTGCAGAATTAAAAAGTTGATTAAAACTAGAGCCAGTAGGAAGCAATTGGCTTGAATAAAGCGAGGATCCAGAAAAAATCTTACTAATAGGAGCACCATACAGGAGCATAACAGCCGCAAACACAAGCAAAGAAGCAAAAATAGCAGCACTCCAACGAAGTAAAATTCGCTTATGCAAATGTCGTCTTGCAAGCGGACTTAAAATAACTCCCTTTTTTTGAGTTTTAAAAGCAACAGTCTTGTCTTTCCAACGTGTAATTTGGCTACGACTTGCTATAAGGGACGAAAGCCTCTTCAAAGACACTTTCGCCACTCTAGATACTCTTCTTCTAGCAAAAATAGCTCTAGGAAATTGCGCTAATGCTATCCACGGGAGCATAAGGTGCATGAATGCCACATATGGTTGCTTAGCAAACAAAGACTGCAAGGCGCGAATTAATGACATAGGCAGGCTACACAACCAAACAATTGGCCACATAATCACACGAATATCCGTGTACAAATATCTTTGTTTTGCCATAATCGAATATGCAGAACCGTAGCAAATACTAGATTTTTCAACAGGTCTTTCTTCTCCACTTCGAGTGCGGATTCCATCAAAACGCGCTCTTCTATGCGCTATGCGAGCTTCTGGCACAACAACTACTCGCCCACCGCTTAAAATAACTCGCCTACAAAAATCGTTAGACTCTTCAAACGTTGTTAACCAAGGTTGAGTCCCTCGCATTGTTTGCCATGCGCTAAGAGAAACAAGAGCACCAGCCAAAGAAACAGAATAAACATCTCCGCGAAAATCATACTGCTCCTGATCTGGCTCACCTTCTACAGTAAGAGAATGCACCCTATGCTTCCATGCATACATGCCAACATTGTGCAAAATCTTACCCTGCCAATCCACCTGTTTTGCACCGAGAATGCAAGCTGTTGGCGTATTTCTCCATGTTTCTCTTAAAGCTTCAAGACACTTGTTATCGCAAGGTTTTGAATCGTCGTGAAGAAGCCACAAAGATTTAACGCCTTGCAATGGTAAAAGTTTTCTCAAAGATTTTTCTACCGCATCACCAAAAGATTTTGCAGATTTAATAGGTAGAATAATAACCTTTATCTTTGCGTAAGATTCCTGTATATAGCCCTGATTGTTGTTATAAAAATCACCACCATAATTACTAACAAAATCTGCGCTAGAAATTAGACCAGATAATGTTGTTGGTTCTATTTGAACATTAAAAGATGTTACAGATTCTTTTTCTACTCTATTAGCACAATCAGCTACAACAATAGTTCCTGGAAGAACAGTTTGATTTATTAAAGCTTGCAAAGTGTCTTCATAAAACCGCGTATCTCTCTCAACACTCATTATTGAAATAATCGACGAATCAACTTCGCGCGGTTGCTTGCGATTTAAAGCTGAAAAAACGTGTAAAACATTATTTTCAAACGTATCAGTCTCAGCGGTTAATGAATCCATACATAATAGTGTACGCAAGGGGTATGTATTATGCATGTTTAGATAATTCTCAATAGAATGCACTATAATAGTGGTTCATATGTGTGTTTACGAAAGAAGGAAGCATGGCAGCCTCTCGCTATGAACAAGACCGCCGGTACCAAACTAACTATTGGGACTCCTCAGCTCCACATCATAGCCTAAGCAACCATATTTTAGATAATTCTCGTAAATTAATTTCTATTGTTATTGTTGCCGTTCTAGCCTTCTTTTCTACAATCATAGCAGCTGTTTGGCTTGATTTTTCGTCTACAATACAATCCCGTGTTGTTAACATAATTACAAATGATGGCAAAAAAGTTCAAGCAGTAGATCCTAACGCTGGGAAAACAATCAACATTCTTGTTCTTGGTCAAGATACTCGAGAAGGCAAAAACCGTGCTTTTCAGGGTGGTGGCGAAGATGAAAATCATCAGTCAGATACGGCAATGATTGTTCAAATCAGTGCGGACAGATCTTATATAAATATTGTTTCTATTCCAAGAGACTCAATGGTTAAAGCAGCATCATGCAATACGACTAACGGAAAAATTCCTTCCAGACGCAAAGTGATGTTTAATTCTATTTTTGCTCTTGGGTACGCTAAAGGCGGAGATTTAGCGTCGGCAGCATCGTGCACTCTTGCAACAGTAAATGAAATTACTGGATTAGATATAACTAATTTCATTGTTGCGGACTTTAGTGGTCTAAGCGACATGATTAACGCAATAGGCGGCGTAAATCTGTGTATTCCAGTAGATACTAAGGATTACTACACTGGAGTTAACTTAAAGCACGGATTACAGCATTTAGATGGTGTTCAAGCAACACAGTATGCAAGAATGAGGCATGATACTGCAAGCGACGGCTCAGATATTATGAGAACTACGCGTCAACAATATCTACTAAAACAGCTTATTCATCAAGCATTGTCTAAAAACTTGTTCACACAATCCGGTCAGCTATATCAGCTTGCAAAATCTGCTCTAAAATCACTTAATATAAGCGAAGGATTAGCAAATCCTGCAACACTGGTTGGATTAGCAACAAGCCTTCACAAGTTAAATACTTCTAATATTTATGCACAAACAATACCGATTACAGCTGATCCAGCTGACGAGAATCGTGTTATTCTTGACGACAGTGCAGAAGATGTTTGGGAATTGATGAGAGAAAATAAACCACTTACTAAGCATCTTGCCTCTAAGCAAAGTAAGTCTGAAAAATCTACAAAGAAGAATTCTAAAGAAGATAAAAAATCAACTTCTAAAGATTCCAATGTCTCAAATGACGATTCGGATAATACGAACGGTACAGGCTCCTACGATTCTACAAATAACGGAACAGCAGGAAAACTTAGCGCTATTAATCCAAAAACTGGATTAGCTAAAGACGAATTAGGTAGACTAATAGACCCAAATAGTGGAGGCATAGTTGATCCAGATGATGGAACAATAAGAGATCCAAATACTGGACATTACATGGGTATTGCAGATAAATACTTAAATAACACTATTTGCGCAGTTCCAAAAGGGAAATAATAAGAAATATAGAAAATATATTTTCGACACTGCTTTATAACCACAATGCTTTATAATGCCATTGTTAGTTATTGCATTGAGATAATACGATTAGAAATTATTAATTAGCAAACACATACGAGTTATGCTACAGGAGGATAAATGAGCCAGCAACGTCCAGAAGACGCTTCAGGGAATCAGAATAATCCTCCTAGTTTTGCACCATCTAATCGTAGAAAAAATAAAAATGGCTATTATTTACACAATTCAAGCTCAAATAATGTAAATGCAATACCGAGTTTTCCTCCTAAACAGAATCATAAATTTAAAGAAGTAGAAAATCAAAACTCACGAATCAACCAAAAAGCACCATCTTTTGCACCAGCATCGCGCAAAAACGGTAACACAAGTCATCCAAAAATATCGAATACGACACCATCAATTAATGTGCAACCGATTAGCACAGCATATTCAAATTCCGAATCGCATACGATTTCACCTGACTCTTATATAGGAACGTCTAATGAAATCTTTGAAAAACCAGACGATGTAGAATCAATTGATAATTCTGCTAATAATCCTATAGGTTATAGGAAAAAACATCATTTCTTAAAATACTTAACTCTATTGTTAGTAACGCTCTTAATTATTGTAGGAGTGTGTGGAGCGTTATCTTGGAACTGGGTTGATTCACAAATAAAACGCGAACCATGGTTGACTAATACAGAAGACACTCAAGAAACAACATGGCTTATTCTAGGATCAGACCAGAGAGAAGGCGAAGAAGCTAAAGAGATAACAGGCTTTAGAACAGACACTATACTTGTACTAACAAAACCTGTAAGCGGACACAGCTCTTTAATATCAATTCCAAGAGATTCGCTTGTTTCAATAAATGGTCAGCAAATGAAAATAAACACTGTTGCACAAGATATTGGAAAACGAGCCTTAACAAAAACAGTCGAAAAAATAACTGGTCACAAAATAGACCATGTAGCAGAAATAAAATTTGAAGGACTTACAAAAGTTGTAAATTCTCTGGGCGGAATAGATTTATGCTATAACCGTACTGTAAATGATGCATACAGTGGTCTTAATTGGACAGCTGGATGCCATAGTGTAGACGGAACAGTTGCGCTAGCTTTTTCCAGAATGAGATACGCGGATCCACAATCCGACTTTGGTAGAGCGGCAAGACAACGCATGGTGATAAGCGCAATAATGAAAAAAGCATTATCTAGCAGCACACTTACAAATTTTGGAACTGTAAAAGGATTTGCAAAAGCATCTCTCGATTCAGCAATGTTAGACGAAAACACAAATCCTGGAACACTACTAAACATGGGGCTTGCGTTTAAAGAAGCTACAGGAAAAGACGGTGTAACGGGAACAGTTTATTGGACAAACCCTGATTATGAGGTTTACGGAGTCGGATCATCAGTATTGTTAGACGACGCCAAGAACATTGAATTATTCAACCAGTTATCTGCAGGAACACATGCTCCTGGAAGCGTAGGAACACTTGCAGAATTAATGAATCAACAATAATACGAATACGATTAACACGATTAACACAATTAACACAATTAACACAATTAACACAAAAAGTTTTATCGTATTTAAACCTTTAACCACACTGCTGTATTTTCCTTGCACAAACTGTAAAAACTCATGCATGATTGCGCTATGGAATATAAGGAATGTAAAAACTACAGAAACTATGAAAACAACGCGATCTGTAATAAAAACGCATCCTCAAAATCAATGTTTTGGATGCAGATTATCGCTAATATTGTGCCGATTTTTGCCAATACTGCTCTAGCAATAATGGCGTGCTTGCAAAAAAGTTGGATGATGTTAGCTATGGTCATCCCAAGCATAATGATGTATATTGCTTGCTTAATACCACAAATTATTCAATACAATGTGAATAAGAAAAGTGATAACAAAAACGAAAATAATATTAAAAAACATGTTGAAACACAATTTTCTAAAAGGATAAGTCGCCAGCATGTTCAAGGTGTTCCAAATACGCTTGTTCCAATAAATTTAGAAGCAATACTTATAAATAATGCGAATCAAATAAGCAGCATAAGTAATTCTAAAAATATAGTAAATCACGCTACTCCTCCATGGAAAAATGTTGTTTACTCTTGGCTAAAATCTTCCAACGAGTCAAATAAAAAACTCGTAGCACCAATCGGTATAAGCGAAAATGGATACTTTTGTTTAGACCTTATTAGAAACGGACCACACGCTCTTGTAGCAGGTACAACAGGCTCAGGAAAATCTGTGTTACTAACATCATGGTGTTTGGCTTTAGCATTCAACTACTCCCCCAAATCTTTGCAATTTGTTTTTATGGATTTTAAGGGTGGAGCCACATTTGACGCTCTTTCCACACTCCCACACAGCATTGGGAATGTAGGAGATTTAAACCTTCAACATGCAGTAAGAGCACTTCGAGGATTAGAAAAAGAATTAGATAGAAGAGAAAGATTAGTAGCATGCCAAGGATGCCATGATATTAATCAAGTAAAACCATACCAGCCTTCACTGGCTATTGTTATAGACGAATTTCACGCATTAAAAAATCAATTGCCAGACTACATGAATCGTCTTATACGAATAGCATCAGTTGGAAGATCCTTAGGAATGCACCTTATAGCATGTACACAGAATCCAATGGCACAAGTAAATGCAGATATGAAAGCAAATATGTCTATAAACATATGTTTAAGAGTTAGAGATGCAATGCAATCTCATGAATTATTGGGATCATCTTGTGCAGCAAGCATAAATCCAAACAATCCTGGAGCAGCATATTGCAACACTGGAGATGGAATAATAGCATTACAATGCTCACAAAGCAGAAACAAAGATTCTCTTATACAAGCAATAAAATTAGCTGGAAAATTCTACTACTATAATCAGCCTAAACAACTATTCAGTGCCCCACTACCAAGATATTTAGGTTATTCAACAATCAAAAATTATTGCAATAATACTTTTTGCAACGATAAATATTCTAGGTCTAATTCTGACTCTAGCTCTGACTCTAACTCTGACTCTAGTAAAGAAGATGGATTGTTAATAGGCTTAAAAGACGATGGCATTAATTTAAGCGAAGCAATTCTACCTATAAATCTGGGGAATATCGCAATTATTGGAGGAAATAAGAGAGGAAAAACTAATCTTATAAACGTAATTTCTAAAGCTATAAAATCAAGAAACACATACAACGATTCGCAAAATATTTATATTTTAGACAATGCAGACTCACTGCTAGAACCTTTTAGTAGCGACACAAGGTCTCAAGAATTTCAAAGCAAACTAGTCAATCCAAAAATAACTGTAATTTTCTGCGCACAAAATGCAAGGCATATTCGTATACCAGAACAAGCGCCAGTAAGAATAATATTCCCAACAGGAGATGCTGGAGCGGATACAATGCTTGGAATACCATCAGACTTGCTAAAAACTCTTAATGTAGATGATTATCAAACTCCAGGAAGATGTGTAATGGTAATTCCTGGAAGTGCTAATCTATTGCAGATTTTAAGTTTTACATAAAGTTTTACATAAAAAAGATATTTTAAATTATTCAAAAAATTAAAAAAATAAAAAATTCTTAAAAAAGTCTTGAAAAAAAGTTATATTCATGGTTTCCTTGAGTGCGGATAGTTTTTAAAAACAAAGTTTAATAATAGTTTTAACCAGCGTAAGCTACGTTTTTTAAAGGGGATATTTATTTATGAGCAGCGCATTTGATTGGCGTTCAAAAGCAGCATGCAGAGACAAAGATCCTGAACTTTTCTTCCCAGTGGGAAGCAACAGTGCATCTAATCAGCAGGTTGAGGAAGCCAAAGCAGTGTGCAGAACTTGTAACGTTGCAGACAATTGCTTAAGATGCGCGCTCGAAACAAGCCAAGATTACGGCGTATGGGGTGGTCTTAGTGAAGATGAACGACGTTCACTAAAACGCAGAGCTATACGTGCAAGAAGAAACCAAAACGCAGAACTGTAAGCTACATCTACTCCACTCCTGGAACTCTTAGCTTAATGTCGAGAAGAACACGAGTTCCGCCTTCTCTACGTTGCTCCCATTTAACTGTTCCGCCAAAGTCGTTAGTAACAAAAGTATTGATTAGCTGAGTGCCTAACCCAGATCCAGAAGACTTAGCCATACCGTGCAAAGACTCACTTTCAATACCCTCTCCATCATCTTCGACGACGATACTCAGATTATCCCCACCTCTACCAACAGAAATCTTAATATGTCCTTCACTAACTCCTTCAAAACCATGCTCTACTGCATTAGTGACAAGTTCTGTTAAAACAAGAGAAAGAGGAGTTGCATCTTGTGCCGCCAACATGCCAAACTTGCCACAAAAATCTATCGTAATATTCTGATTTTGCGAAGCAAGCTCGATAGACATTTTAAGCAAACTAGAAATAACCTTATCAAAATCAACAACCTCATCAGCTGTTTGACTTAAACCTTCGTGAACAAGAGCAATCGTCTGAACGCGTCTTTGTGCTTCTTCTAATTCTTTACGCACTTCTGCAGACTTAGTTTTTCTAGCTTGAAGACGAAGCAAAGCAGAAACAGCTTGAAGATTATTCTTAACACGATGGTGAATTTCAGAAATAGTAGCATTCTTAGTTTGAAGCTCTTTTTCCCTACGAAGAACCTCTGTAACATCACGACAAAGAACAACTGCGCCTGTTCGATCATTTGGACCATACAATGGAAGCGAGCGCATAGAGACAACAGAATTATTGACTTCTAGTTCGCAATCAACATCCGCTTTACCACTTAATACAAGAGGCAAACTTTCAGGAACAACATCGTTTGTGTGCAATAATCTTGCTCCAAACTCGCATAGAAACTCTCCTTGCATAGTGTCTAATCCGCCTAATCTACGGAAACAGCTAATTGCGTTAGGAGAAGCATAGCGCACAATTCCGCTTTCTTCCAAAACAATAAAGCCATCTGCAACTCGAGCATTATGACGCTGATTGAGCATTGAGTCATGGTACGGGAATTGTTCACGAGGAATCATATCGAACAAGGTTTTGCCAGCATTAATGCTTTCGGTCTCATACCTACCGTTTGATTCTCTTGTAGCAAGATTTGTTTCTCGAAGAACAAGACCTAGCGTCTTGCCATTGTGACGCACTGGGGCGTAAACATTACAAACTGTTGCCCTTCCAACAGTTCTTAATACAGAAGAGTGGAAACTTGTTTCCTTACTCATTGCTGCACTTAGTTCTTGATGCATTGATTCATCTAGCTTTACGCCCAACAAATCTTCAGTTCGAAGTGTAATTGCTGTAGACGGACGACATTGTTCTGCCACAACGTAATCACCATTGCCGTTTTGAATAATCAAAAGCAAGTCTGCAAAACTTAAGTCTGCTATTACCTGCCAGTCTGCTACAAGGTGATGCAGCCATTCGCGATCAGACTCATCAAAATCTGGACGCGTTGCAAGAATATGAGAAAAATCAGCCATAACCACAATAATATAGCCACATGGATAAATCTAAAACTACGGAGGATTTGCTCCTACCAATTACGTGGCAACGAAAAGAGCCGTCTTGCCATGAGCTAAATGATTATTCTGGGCAATTCAAATTGCGTCTTCCTAAAGAATTACACAGACAATTGTCTGAGCAATCTCAAGCCGAAGGCATAAGCATGAACCAGTATTGCGTGTATCTTCTTTCGCAAAATAACGCTATTGAGCGCGTGCTTGAGCGAGCATAGAAAATAAATACTTATACTATTTATTAGCAATTCCTCGCAATTACTTGCAACGCAATTTCAATACCTCGAAGCATATCAGCTAAACTCATAGAACTCGTACTCGGCTTATTGAGAATCTGCTCAGGCAAATACGGAACGTGAATAAAACCGCTCTTAATCGGCAATTTCCTAGTCTGGCAATAATGACAAACACTGTAAAGCACGTCATTACACACGTATGCGCCCGCAGAAAAAGACACAGACGCCGGCAATTTTGCTTTATTTAAAGCGTCAACTATGTTTACAACTGGCAAAGTCGCTTTATAAGCCACATCACCATCTTGCACAACAGGCTCATACCAAGGCTTATATCCACTATTATCCGGTATGCGCGCAGCTCTACAGTTAATACCAACATACTCGACGTTAAAACAAGCAGAACCGCCAAATTGCCCTAACGAAAGCACAGCATTAGGATGAACTTCCTCTATTTTCTCAATAACTTTTTGCGCACCCTTGTTAAATTCCGTAGGAATCTGCAAACGAACAAGTTCCACACCCTCAGGCGCATGCACTGATTGCGCAATCTCCCACGACGGATTTATAGACTCATTATCAAACGGCGTAAAACCAGTAATCAAAATACGCATTAAAATACCCCCTCATACAACTCTCACTTATCAAACTTTATCAAAGTTTATCAAAATTTATCAAAAGACATTGCGAAAACTATATATACACGAATGCACTTATATAAAACACTTACGATTCTATTACATACTTCACGTTCATAGAAAAGATTAAATGGTAATTACAACTTATACAATAATCAGAAACAACACACCTAGAATCAAAATTAGCAAGACTCGTATCAATGTAATAAGATTTAGTACCAGCGTGTAACTAACGAACAATGTGGTTAACAGCACGCATATGAAAATTAAACAATAATATCAACGACGAAAAGAGATTACCAATGACCAAGATTATTCAGATTGGCGCAAATCATGCTGGCACTGCCTGCGCTAACACCATTTTGAGCTACCCAGGAAACGATCTTACAATTTACGATCAGAATAGCAATATTTCCTTCCTTGGCTGCGGTATGGCTTTGTGGATTGGCAAGCAGATTCAAAGCAGCGATGGGCTGTTTTACCAAAAGCCAGAAGATTTCGTTAAAAAAGGCGCTAAGGTAAATCTCGAAAGCAGAGTTCTAGACATTGATTACGCAAAGAAAGAAGTAACAGTCGAACTTAAAGACGGCACTGTTATTCACGATTCTTACGACAAGCTTGTTCTCGCCACTGGTAGCCTTCCAAACAAGCCACGCATTAAAGGCATTGACTTGGAAAACGTGCAAATGGTAAAGCTTTTCCAGAATGCTCAAACTGTTATTGCAAAGCTTCAAGAGCGCGATTTCCATAATGTTGTGGTTCTTGGCGGCGGCTACATTGGCGTTGAACTTGCGGAAGCTTTTAAGCGTTTGAACAAGAACGTAACTCTTATTGACATGGAAGACCATATTCTTAACGGCTACTTTGACCCAGAGTTTTCCGATAATTTGAAGAAAATTATGGAAGATAAGGGCATTAAGTTTGAGCTTGGTCAAACTGTTGAAGAGATTGTTGGAGACACTGAAGTCAAGGCCGTTAAAACCAGTAAAGGCACTTACGACGCTGATATGGTGATTTGCGCTATTGGATTCCACCCAAATATTGCTCTTGGAAAAGATCATTTGAAGCAATACGAAAATGGAGCTTTCCTAGTTGACAAGAAGCAGCAGACTTCCAACCCAGATGTGTACGCTATCGGCGACTGCGCTACAATCTACGACAACGCTCGAGACCGCGTAAACTATATTGCACTCGCCACTAATGCCGTTCGCAGCGGCTTGATTGCAGGTCACAACGTTTGTGGCACTCCTGTAGAAACTGAGGGCGTGCAAGGTTCTAGCGCAATGATGATTTACGATTACAAGCTTGTTTGCACTGGTTTGAGCTTGACTGCTGCTCAAAAAGAGGGCATGGATGTTGATTACGTTGATTTTGAGGATACTCAAAAGCCTGCATTCATGGAAGTTGAGAATCCAAAGGTGAAGATTCGCATTGTTTACAAGAAAGACACTAAGGTGATTGTTGGATGCCAGTTGGCTTCTAACTACGATATGTCTGCAGCAATTCACCTGTTCTCTCTCGCTATTCAAAAGAAGGTCACGATTAAGGAGCTTGCTTTGTGTGATATCTTCTTTATGCCTCACTTCAACCAGCCATACAATTACATCACTATGGCAGCTTACACGGCTTTGTTGAAGGGCTGATTAGACTTTTCTGATTAGCTTAGGCTGAATCACTTTTTACTAATTAGCTTAAATCGCGTTTATTAAACCAAGCAACCTGTTCTATAATGGAGCAGTTGCTTGGTTTTTTAATCATCCGCGCACTATTGGCATAAGACATGCAGATTAACACAAAGGAGTCTAGGATGAAACAGCTCTCTATTAAGCCAACTATTCATAAATTTGAAAATACGAGCGATTTTGCGCAAGAATTTAAGCTTGGCGAAGACGATTTGGTTATTACAAACAAGTACATTTGGGAACCTTATTTTGGCAGCTTGAACCTTGATTGCAATGTGATTTTCCAAGAGAACTACGGCAAGGGCGAGCCAAGCGACGAAATGGTTGATGCGATTGTTCGCGATATTCACACTACCCCAAAGCGCGTGATCGGCATTGGTGGCGGAACCGTTTTGGACATTTCCAAGGTTTGCGCTTTGAAGCAAACAAGCCCGCTCGAAGATTTGGTTGACGGCAAGATTCCTGTACAAAAAGGCGCGGATCTTATTCTTGTTCCAACTACTTGCGGAACTGGATCCGAAGTTACTAACGTCGCCGTGTTCTCGCTTACAAAGCGCAACACTAAAAAGGGTTTGGCAAACGATGCTTGCTATTCTACAGACGCGGTTCTTATTCCAGAATTGTTAAAGAGCCTTCCAGATTACGTTTTTGCAACCAGCTCTATTGACGCTCTTACTCATTCGATTGAATCTGCACTTTCTCCTATTGCAACAGAGCTTACAAAAATGTTTAGCTACAAGGCTTGCGGACTTATTTTGCAAAGTTATATGCGAGTTGTTAAAGAAGGCAGCAGCGCGAAAAGCAAAGTTGTAAGCGACTTGGTTTCTGCAAGTCTTTATGCTGGTATTGCTTTTGGTAATGCTGGCTGCGGTTGCGTGCACGCGATGGCTTATCCCCTTGGCGGCACTTTCCACGTAGCTCACGGCGAAACGAACGCCGCGCTTCTTACAAGCGTTTTGCGATACTATGCTAAGCGCGACTGCGAAAACAACGATAGCGCAGAAAACACTGAGCTTTCTAAACTTTTTGACTTTATGGCAAATATTCTAGAATGCAATAAAGCAGATGTATTAGATAAGCTTGACGAAGTTCTTAACACGATTCTTCCTAAGCACAAGCTTCACGAGTATGGCATGACCGAAGACATGATTCAAAGCTGGGCTTCAAGTGTTGTTAAAGAGCAGCAGCGACTTTTGAAGAACTCCTATATACATATGAGCGAAGATGCTATTGCCGAAGTCTACGCATCTACTTTCTAAAGTCAGATCTCACTAAAAAGTAAAATCTAACTAAAGATTTCACTAAAAATAATCCCCGCAACTAACAAAAGCTGCGGGGATTTTAATTATCGCGACTATGTGAAACTTACGCATCAAGCGTTATTACAGGATGCAAGTCAAACATTTTTACAGTACGCTTCATGCGGAAGGCAATGCTTGTTATAGCAATCGCAATAACGCCGAAAAGCACAAGCATTCCAATGCCAGAGACTATTTCACCATTGTTCTTTCCAGACATTGCTTGACGCAACCCCATAATCGAGTACGTCATTGGCAAATATGGGTGAACAGCTCTAAAGAATGCCGGCGTCATTTGTACTGGGAACGTTCCTGCAGAGCTTGTGATTTGCAACATAAGAAGCACAATAGCAACTATTCGCCCTGGCATGCGGAACACAACCATAATCATTTGCATTATTGCCATAAAGACTATTGACGCTATAATCCCCAGCGCGTAGAATGCACCAACATTATCGATTTTAAACTTCAACGCTCCTTGTACAACGCCCATAAGAATAATCGCTTGCACAACGCCCATAATCACAAACGGCGTCAAGCTAATAAGCGCGCTTTTAAGCGGATTCATGCCGTTTAGTATCGCTCGCCTATCCATAACTCTCAAAACGAATGTTGTCATAAGAGCACCAACCCAAAGGGCGATAGAAATAAAGTAAGGTGCAAAACCGGTTCCATAGTTTTCAACGTGCGAATACTCGTGCTCCTCCAAGGAAACTGGTGCGCTCATCATCTTACTTTTTTGCTTAATATTGTTGATTTTGCTAGAATTTTGAGCATTTTTAAGCCCCTCATGCAACTTTTTTGCTCCATCAGCAAGCTTTGGCGTGTTTTCAGAAAGCTTTTGAACTCCAGAATTCAATTGACTTGATCCATCAACTATTTTTGCAGACCCAAGTGCAGCAGAATTAATACCATTATTGAGCTTTTCACTGCCGTTGCTTACAGCGCTAAGACCTTCCGCCAGCTTATTTGCTCCAGCGGAAAGCTGCGACGAACCATTGTGAACGCTTGATATTCCTTTAGAAACGGCGTCAACTCCAGCTTTTATCTTCAAACTACCAGAAGAAAGTGCTCCAGCACCTTGGCTCAATGCCGAAAGATTGGTCTCTAAAAGCTTAGAATTTTCGCTTAATCCTCCCGCAAGACCTTGCAATTTTTCTAGCACAAGCTCTTTGGTCACAAGTGGATTTTGCGCTTCAACAAGCAGCTGAGTAAGCTGACTCTTTGTAGCCTCGTTTCCAGCCTTAACATGCTGTTCAAGTTGAGCACTAGAATCCGAAAGCTTTTGCGCACCATTATATAGTTCGTCTGTAGCGTTATACAACGTTTGGGCTCCACTATTTAGCTGATTTGCACCATTTGCCAAATCGTTAGTTTTTTGAGCTAAGAATTGCGCCCCATCTTTGCTTTGCGTATTTGCATTTTTAAGCGATTGCGCTCCCTTTTGAAGTTCACTTAATCCGTTTTGTAGTTTTTGCAAAGATTGAGTAAGCTTGATCGATCCATCAGCAAGCTTATCTACTCCGCCATTAAGCGATTGCATTCCAGCGCTTAAATCGCCAGAACCACTCACTGCTGAATTAAGAGAATCAGAAGCAGAATTTACTTTTTCAAACATGTGCTCCCAATACTCTTGAGCAATCGCCTCGCTAATCTCAGTACGCATAGTGCGGAAAGCAGTTTTACCAATTTGTGAAGCCAGCATATTGCTTGCTTGATCGTACTTTACGTGAAGTTTTGCTTTAGTTGGAGTATCGTATTGCGCGGAAGCAATGCACTTACTGAAGGAAGCTGGAATAGTTGCTACCATAAAATAGTTGCCATTTTTAAGGCCCTTATTTGCTTCAGCACTATCTACAAAATTCCATTGGAAACCTTCACTACCGTCTTTTTGATTCTTCAAACGATTCTTGATTTCATCGCCAACATTGCGCATTTTGCCGTTAATCATAGCACCATTGTCTTCAACAACAACAGCCACAGGCACAGTATCCAAAGTCTTATAAGGATTTGTAAACGCCCACAAGTAAAGCGATCCGTATAAAAGTGGAATCAAAGCTACGGTTCCAATAACAAGCTTTCGAGCTTTTCCTTTCATCGTATTGTTAAGCTCACGAAATGCAAGAGCAATAGTATTAACGTGCATTGTTTTCACCACCATTTGCTTCACTTGTAGCAAGTTGAGAATCAGTATGAGAATTTTCTGCTTTCTCATTATTTGGCATAAGTCTTAAGACTTGATCCGCTTGCTTTTCTAACTCACTTTGCAAAACTCCAACAAGGCAGGAGCAGTAGTTTTTGCTAACATATTCGCGAATATCGGAAAGTAAGCATTCTCTTTGCTCACTAGTAAGCTCCGTCTCAATTCCATCAACAAATAGCAGCCACGGCTTTTTTAGCAAAGCCAACGCAATTGCCAAGCGCATGCGCTCGCACGGAGTCAACTCTCCTATTGCTGTTTTGTGAGGAGAAAATACTTTCCATTGAGCTAGCACGTTGTAAGCGTACTGCTGTAAAGCTTCACGGTTTTTAACATCATTTTTGTATTGCTTCAAAAATAGAGGCGAGCGCGCTGCTAGTTTCAGCTCGCTCATAAGAACTTCTTCTATTGTTTGCGTTTTGTAGAATTCGTTAATTCCGTTGAATATGCCCAGTCCAACATATTTACGCGATTCTTTAAAATCGTTAGGAAGAGTTGCGTCCGCAATAGTAAGAGTTCCGTTCGTAAATTTCATATAACCAGACAGTGCAAGCAGCAAAGCTGATTTTCCAGAGCCATGTTCGCCTGATATTGCAACGATTTGATGAGGCTCTACTTTTAACGATACGTCCCAAAATGGTGTTCTTCTAAATATTTGTAAACCTAATTCTTTCGCTTCTATAAGCGTTTGTTCTTCTTGCATAATTTACATGTGCGGCGAAATAAGCATTTGAAGCGAAACCGTACGGCACGCTTATATTGCAATCGCCGAGCATTCCTCCTTTTGCTCTTTAATTGTGGATTTTTAATTTTCAATTTTCAATTTTTTGGTTTTATTTTGATTATTTTGATTATTTTGATTCTTCTAACTCAGACTCAATATTTAATTCTGATATCGCCTGTAATGATTTTGGCGACTACCTCATATTGCTATGTTACAGCAAAATGTTATAACCAATTATTGACGTCGATCTCCTGAAAGTACTTTCGTCGTACTATTCAAGGCGAACAAATATTAACTTATTTTTAGACATTTTGTTCATTTGTTTATGTTTTAGCCATAAAAACACGATATATAGTGACAAAATGTCACATTCATGATTCAAACATGTAAATTTCAAGCATACTTAATATTTTTACTTTGCCAATAAAAATTTTACGCATGTCTTTATGTTATATTGTCTTTAATTATTAAAATTGAAAAAATATCAAAATTAAAAAAACATATTATTTGCAAACATAAAAATGAAGATAACTTTAAAAAGAGGTGAAACAGTATGCAAATTTTAAACATTCTATGCAATCCGGTAATCGTATCGGTTGTAGTGTTATGCGTGTTAAGTCTTGCAAAACTTAATGTTTTACTCGCAATGATTGTTGCATGCGTTGCAGGAGGCATAGCTGGGCATCTCCCTCTTTTTGGAGATGGGAATCACACTATTATGGCTTTGCTATGTGATGGTTTCTCAACAAACGCGCAAACTGCGCTCGCATACATCCTTCTTGGAACCTTTGCAGAGGCAATTACTTCAACTGGATTAGCTCAAATTATTTCTAAGAAGATCAGTCAAATAATTGGAAATAAAAAATATGTTTTGCTTGCGATTTTAACTTTGATCGCTTGCATGTCTCAAAATATTGTTCCTGTTCACATTGCTTACATTCCTATTCTTATTCCGCCAATTTTACGAGTTATGAATAAGATGAAGCTAGATCGCCGTGCTGCAGCATGTTGTACAGCATTTGGTCTTGAAGTTCCATATATTGCTATTCCTTTTGGCTTTGGCTTAATTTTCCAAACGGTTATTGCAACTAATCTTTCTAAAAACGGTATGAAGGTTAGCGTTGCAGACGTTAGTGCTGTGAACTGGTATTTAGGTGCAGCAATGCTTGCCGCACTACTATTCGCCGTGTTTGTTCTATACAGAAAGCCTCGTGAATACACTACAACTGAATCAGACACTCGCGCTGCAGACGCTGTGGTTGGCGGTCTTACTAGCCGCCATTACGTAACTATTCTCGCGATCATTGTGGTTGTCATTGTGCAAGTTATTAGTAAGGATCTTTCGCTTTCTTCTATTGCAGGTCTTGCAACCATGATTATTTTTGGAGCAATAAAATGGAATGATATTGATAAGCAGCTTACTGGTGGCGTAAAACTCATGGGTCTTATCGCTTTTGTTATGCTTATCGCTGGTGGATACGCTAACGTAATTCAAGCCACTGGTGGAGTTAATGAACTTGTACACATAGGCGTTGCAGCAATGGGACAAAACAAGATAATCGCCGCATTCGTAATCACGATTATTGGTTTGCTCGTTACTATGGGAATTGGCACTTCGTTTGGAACTGTTCCTATTCTTGCGGTTTTATTCGTTCCACTCTGCCAAAGCATTGGTTTTAGCACTCCTGCAACAATTCTTCTTATGTCTTCTGCAGCGGCTCTTGGAGATGCAGGCTCTCCTGCTTCCGACACAACGCTTGGACCTACTGCTGGATTGAACGCAGACGGTCAGCATAGCCACATTTGGGATACTTGCGTTCCAACATTCCTTATTTTTAACATTCCACTCATGGCGGCAGGTATTGTAATATCGCAGTTTATTTAGATACCTATTTATGTATTTAAGAGTTTGTTGATTTATGAATTTATAGTTTATGTTTTATGACTTTTAAACCTAAAAATTCATAAGTTATTCTTTAAACATTAAATACATTAATACAAATTTGTTAACAATAGCATTTAAGAGTAGACTCAGCCATGTTATTATCTCTTTTTCAGAAAGAAGGTAAAAACAATGAATTTCACAAATGACGTGGTCATTGTAACAGGAGGCGCTCAAGGAATCGGCAGAGAAGTCGTCCGAGGCGTACTAGATGGAGGCGGAAAAGTAATTATCGCCGATATCAATGAAGAAAAAGCAAACCAAACAAAATCTGAATTAGGTTCAGATAATATCTTTGTCTATAAGATAAATCTTGGTGATATTCAAAATGTTAACGACGTTTTTGCGCAAATCATCAAAGATTTTGGCAAAGTAGATGTTTTGGTAAACTGCGGCGGCGTTGTTTCAACTGTTCCATTTGAGCAGTTAACAGACGCTGAATTTGATAGAACAGTAAAGATTAATCTTTACGGAACTTACGCAACAAACCATGCTTTATTCGAGCATTTTAAGGAAAATGGCGGCGGAAGAATCGTAAACGTTAGCTCTGTGGCTGGAAAGATTGGCGGCGGTTTACTAGGAACAGCAGCATACGCAACATCTAAAGCTGGTGTGAATGGTTTAACAAAAGCCGTTGCAAAAGAAGGCGGCAAGTATGGTATTCGTTGCAACGCAGTATGCCCATCTTATACTGAAACACCAATGACTCAAGCTTTGAAGGAAGACAAGGAAAAAGAAGCAAAGATTATTAATGCTATTCCTTTGCACCGCAAAGCACAGCCTGTGGAAATTGCGCAAATGATTCTATTCTTTGCAGCTAAAGAATCTTCCTTCGTCAACGGAGAGATTGGCGATGTTGATGGCGGAATCGTATTAGACGGCTGACGGAGAAAATCATGTTCGCAAATCTAAAAAGCCAAAGCACAAAAATAAACTTAAAGAAAATAAAAATTCCAGGAGCTACAATTGTTGTTCCTCTATTTATAGGCTGCTTAGTGAACTCATGTTTCCCAGCATCCTTAAAAATAGGTGGTTTTACAACAGCGGTAATTAATGGAACTGGTCCTTTGGTTGGCGCATTCATGCTTTGCATCGGAGCAAGTCTTTCATTTAAGAATGCTCCTAAAGCTTTATGGCGAGGTGCCGTAATTATTAGCGTTAAGATCCTAACTGCTATTGTTATTGCTCTGCTTGTTTCCAAGTTCTGCAATAATAATCTGCTTGGATTGTCAATGTTGTCTATTTTGGGCGCAATGACTGTAGCCAATAATGCGCTTTATTCTGGCATTACAGCAAACTACGGCACTGAAGTAGATCGTGGAGCTGTAGCTATGACAACCATAAGCGTTGGCCCAACAGTAACCATGATTGTTATGAACTCTTCTGGGCAAGCCGTAATACCATTCTGGCAAATTGTTGGATCGATTTTACCCCTTGTTTTGGGAATGATTCTAGGAAATTGTTTCCCTTACATGAAGAAGCAACTGGTTAATGGCATAATACCTATAACCATGATTCTCGGCTTTGTTCTAGGAGCAAACATGAACTTTGCTCAACTAGTTGAAGGCGGACTTTCTGGTGTGCTGCTTGGCATTATAGTACTTTCTGGATTTGTGTTTACAGTATTAGCAGATCGTTTCTTAACTAGAGGCTCTGGTATTGCTGGTGCTGCTATAAGTAGTACTGCAGCAAGTGCTGTTGCAACACCAGCTGCAATGATGGCTATAGATCCAAATTTGGCAAAAGCCGCATTAATAGCGACTCCTCAAATTGCTGCCGCAGTAATTATTACTGCCTTGGCTACGCCATGGTTGACTGCACTAGTGAGTAAAAAATTTGCTAAAAAATCTAGCAAGTAATCAATAGATAATAAATAAAAAATAGATAATAAATAAAATAAGTAATTCAGCCCTGCAAAATAAAATTTGTGGGGCTGAATTACTCTTGCAATAGATTTTCGCAATAAAATCTCAATATCACAAGTAGCCAATCGCCGCAAATTTGCGATGATTGGATACTTCAATATGACATTTAGCTCAATATGACATTTAGCTCAATATGCTATCGATATTCTTCTTATTGCTTAGGTCATCTTCACTAAGAAAATCCATCTGCTTTATTCCGCTTAAACTTGCAATAATCGATACTGGAAATGTAACGATATCTTGATTAAGAGTGCTGATGTTACTATTTACTATTCTTTTTGCTGCCGCCAGCTGCTCGTTTTCGTCGTTTATTTCCTCTTGCAAATTCAAAAATTGTTCAGAAGATTTTAATTCTGGATAAGCTTCTGCTAAAGCATAAATCTTCCCTATCGCATGATTCTGATTTTTTATTACCGCACTAGAATCATCAGAGTTTAAGCCTTCTCTTAGACTCACTAAATCCACTAATGTTGTTTTTTCATATTTTGCAAATGACTGTGCAACTTTGAACATTTGGCAAATCGTGTCATATCTTTTAGCTAGCGCAATATCAACGTTTTTCTGCGACTCTTTTATAATCACTCTATATTTTCTTAATCTATTTAAAGTTCCAATAAACCAACCAATAATCATTACAAGCACTATTGCAATAACTATTAAAATAGTGTCCCTATCCATAATGCCATCCATAATGTCACTCATAATGTCTCCTTTAGTTCTAGTCTTTCTCTAGTCTTAGTTTTCTCTAGTCTTAGTTTTTCTACTTTTGCAATTCGTTAGTATTGCAATATATAATATTGAAATTTTCTAGCTTCTAATTTTGCAATTTTTCTCTAATTAATCTGATTACCTCGTAATACTCAGCCAAAACATCTCTAAATTTTGCGTATTCTCTTGTTAAAGATAGGTTTTCTATTCCAGATTTTCCTGGAGCGCCGAATAGATACCAACCAGAGTCAAAAGCTGCAATAATATGCTCACTATCTAGGTACAAGCAAACTCTCATTCTTTTTTGCAAATTATTCAATATTTCTATAAAACTTGGATCTAATACCAGCTTCGTATAAAAATCGTCTGTGGAAAAGATTGAATACGAATTGTTAAATTCAATGGATTCTGTTTGAACTTCGCTCTCCTCTTTTGTTTTTTTACCATAGTATCCATTTAGTTTTTGCCCCATAAAGCTCTTGCCAGTAACGGGAACGATTCTAATGTGACCATTTATATTGGTTTTTGTGTTTATTAATAAGACTTGCCCAATAAAATCCGTTTTTTTGACAGTTTTTCCACTTTCACTTCTAGAAAAGTGCATTGCTTGCATATTTGAAAATTCGGTTTTAGATTCATCGCCAAAAATTATGTGTTTATTTGAATAATACCTACTCGATATTGGCAGAAGATTATTAAAAATACTATTGTCAATTCCTTCAGAATTTTCTAATACCGTTCCAGGCAGAATCGCATTTAGAATCGGCGTTAAAACATTATCCGCGTATAGCGAGCTTACATCAACCTTATTACTTACAAAAAACTTACCAGCAAAGCAAACAACAAAAGCAATTACTATGAGTAAAGGATATTTATAAGTAGAGTAATCAAACGAAGGAAGATAATTGCCAACAGCCCCAATAATCAGCACTACTGGTATTAATGGAATCAAACGCATTGGGTCAAAAGCGTTGTTTTTTATGCCTTCTTTTAACTCATTTAATTTCCCCTGCATTTGGGGAGATTTTTCTAATTTATTAAGCTTTTCTAAAACTTCGGGATTTGTGAACACGCTACCATGTCTTACATTCATCGTCATCTCCCTCTTACAATCGCCAATGTTTTTTGTAACAACATTTTTTATAACAAAATTTTATAAAAGGCATAAAAGGCTCTTATATTTTTTTATCATAAATAATCATTATTTGGAATAGTTGAATAATAACGACTTTGATTTTGAACAACTTTGATTTTGCTAGCAAAGTAGCTTAGATGTGATTATTTTCAATAAAGATCTAATACAAAACAAATAGCAAAGAACAAAATAACACAAAATAAACAATATAACAATTTATAACACATTAATTTTCAACTACTTTAATAACATTTGGCAAAGCGTATAATGAACTTGAATTTATTCCTTAACTGATAGGAAATTCCAAAATGGTAAATAAACTAAAGAATATTTGGAGCGTTAAATTAACTACTGCTTCACTCGTACTAATACCAGCCGCAATTGGCATAAATTATGTTGCAAAACTATTTGCAAGCATGCTAAAACTACCACTTTGGCTTGGCACACTAGGCACTTGCATTTCAGCATGCTTAGCAGGCCCAGTTGTTGGCGGAATTGCGGGATTTTTAACTAATATTGTTTACGGCTTAACGATTGATCCAATTTCTACAGTTTATAGCATCACAGCTGCAGCAATTGGTGTAAGCGTTGGAATCGCTGCACGATTAAAATATATGGACAAAGGCTTGCACATTTTTATAACAAGTCTTATTGTTGCAGCAATCGCAATAATCATTTCTACACCTCTAAACATGATTTATTGGGGCGGAACCACCGGAAACGTTTGGGGTGACGCTGTTTTTGCAGCAATGGGTTCCAAAGGCTTCTTTGCGTCATTCGTAGATGAGCTTGTTGTAGACATACCAGACAAGATTGTTGTTTTGTTCCTTGCAGCTGGAATTTATAAAGTTCTTCCTAAGAGTTTAATAGCTATCTATCAATCCAATGACGAAGATCTTGATAAATAAACGTTTATCGCAAGCAAATAAATCACATAAACGCTAAGATTTACAAGTTTTAATATAAGCACAATAAGACGAGATAGTATGAAAAGCATAAGCCTATTTGAAGATAAGAATTCGTTTTTAAACGGATTATCTGCAAAAACCAAACTTGCATACGTAATATGCGCTATAAGCACACCGGGTTTGCTTGGAGGCTATACTTCTTTCGCTATCTTTATTATTTTGAGCCTAATATTACTTGCAACATCAAGGGTCCTAGCAAAAATAAAAATTGTAATACAAGTTACTGGTTTTATTATTGTAACTATTTTTATAGTTCAGACTTTCTTTAGATCGGGAAACTATACGATTTTATTCAAACTAGGACCTTTGATTGCTCGCAAAGAAGGTTTTGAAGTAGCAATGAAGATTGTGTTAAATATATTAAATATTTCGTTTGCGTTCTGTGTTTTAACGCTTACAACTAAACCTTCCGATATGATGCAAGAGATGATACAAGCTGGTTTACCACCTAAAATGGGCTATGTTTTTGTCTCGCTATTCCAGATCATTCCTCAAATAACACAGCAAACTTCGACTATTGTTGACGCACAAAGAAGCAGAGGATTGAAAACAAAAGGTTCTCTAATAACACGTTTCAAAGCTTTTTTGCCTCTAATATCCCCGATTATAATGTCTTCATTTATGAGTTCTAAAGAAAGAACTATAGCTTTAGAAGTTCGCGGATTTTCATGCAATAATCAAAAAACATTCATAAAACCATTTAAGCCAAGTAAATACAATACGCTATTTTTATGCGCTTGTTTAATCGTAATAGTCGCATCTATTATTTACGCGTTACTCAATAATTTAGGATATATAGCATGGCAGCTATTCATATAGAGCACTTAAAATATCGCTATCCTTATAGTAAAACTCTTGCACTCAATGACATTTCTTGCGATATTCATAAAGGCGAATTTATTGGAATAATAGGTGCTAATGGAGCTGGAAAATCAACCTTATCGCAAGCTATTTTAGGTCTTGTTCCCAATCTTTACCACGGAGCTTACGGCGGCAAAGTTGAGGTAGACGGTCTTAACGCAAAAACTACGCCAATAGATAGTCTTTGTAAAAAAGTTGGTTTAGTTTTCCAAAATCCTTTTAATCAAATTACTGGCTCTAAGCTTACTGTGTACGAAGAAATTGCGTTTGGGCTTGAAAATCTTGGTGTTGAACAAAACGAAATGCAAAATCGCGTAGAGAAAATCATGGAGATGCTTAACATTGCTCATCTTAAAGATTGTTCTCCATACGATTTATCTGGCGGTCAAATGCAGCGCATGTCTATTGCCGCTATTCTAGTTATGCAACCAGAAATAATAATTTTAGACGAGCCTACTTCGCAGCTTGATCCTAAAGGTTCGGAAGAGGTTTTTAAGTCTGTAGAATCCTTAAAAAATCAGGGTCAAACTATTATTATGGTTGAGCATAAAATGGAAAAAATCGCGCAATATAGCGACCGCGTAATGCTTTTAAGCGAAGGAAAACTCGTTGATTTTGATACTCCGCAAAAAATCTTTTCTCGCGAAGACTTGGAAGAATATGGCGTAAATCCTCCTATTTATACTCAAATTTGCAAAAAACTTTCGCTAAAAAGCGATAATGGCTTGTACCCAATAACTCTTGAGCAAACATCACGCATCTTAAGCTCGCACGAAGGGAATCGCTTATCATGACTCCTACTATTGAAATACGAAATGTGTCTTTTTCTCATACTCCAACAACACAAATATTCGATGATCTCAATTTGTCTTTTGCACCTGGAGCATGCGCTATTGTTGGTCAAAATGGCACTGGAAAAACAACTTTACTAAAAATCCTTAGAGGACTTCTTACTCCGAAATCTGGAAGCGTTTTATTAAATGGTAAAGATATTGCAAAATGTAGTGTTCCATCTCTTGCTAAAGATATTGGCTTTGTATTCCAGAATCCAGATGACCAGATTTTTGAATCAACTGTTATACGCGAAGTAATGTTTGGACTTTTGAAAATTGGAATTGATAAAGATAAAGCATTGATTCAAGCAAAAGAAAGTCTGAAACTTGTAGGACTTTTAGATAAAAGCGAAGTAAATCCTTACGATTTAAGTCTTTGCGAAAGAAAAATGGTTTCTATTGCGTCAATTTTAGCAATGAATACGCAAGTTGTTATTTTAGATGAACCTACAATCGCTCAGGATGATTGCGGAAAACGTTGTATTGAATCAATTATTAAACGCCTTGTTTTGCAAGGAAAAACTATTATAGCTGTTCTTCATGATATGAATTTTGTGGCTCGAGTATTTAATCGCGTTGTTGTGCTTGCAAATGGTCGAATTCTTTTTGACGGTGCTGCGCGCGACGCTTTTAGGCGAGACGACATACTTTCTATTGCACAGCTCGATAAGCCAGATGTTGTGAAGCTGTGTGAGAAACTGGGTTATGAAGATACGTTCCTATCTGTTGAAGAATTTGTGAACTCGTATAAGCTGAAAAATTTGTGAAGGATTATCGGTTGAAGAATTTGTGAAGGATTATCGTAAGCGAGTGAACAAACGAGCTACCCCGAATTTGTTTACTTATCCGGCATGTTGGTAAACAAAACCAAGAACACTCCCCCGAATTTGTTTACTTACTGGCGCTTTGCACCAGCGCCATAACCTCACATAGACACAGTGTAAAGCGAGTAGAAGTAAGCCTTCTGATTCATAAGCTCCTCAAAGCTTCCGCGCTCAATAAGCTCGCCGCTTTTCATCACAAGAATCTCATCATATTGCTTAAGCGAATTAGCATCCAAGCGGTGAGTTACCACGAGTCGAATAATTCCTTGCAAATCCAAAATAGACTGCGTTACGTTCACGCTCGTCTCATTATCTAGCGCGCTCGTTGCCTCATCAACCAGCAGAATCTCGGACTTTTTAAGCAAGCTTCGCGCAATAGCAATACGCTGCTTTTCGCCGCCAGAAAGATGACTACCGTTCTCGCCGCACTGATAATCCTTGCCTTTAGAAGCAATCAAATCATCCAAACCAGCCAAGTGAATCACGCGATCCACTTCCGCCTCCGGGAACGGCTTAAAAAGAGTAATATTATCTAAAATCGAAGCATCAAACATAAACACAGACTGCTGCATAAGAGTCGTCTTATCGTAAAGCGAACTCTTGCTCACATTGCTAAGCTCGTGATTATCCAGCTGCACACTACCTTCATAATCCTTGTAATAGCCCATAAGCAGATTAATCAAACTACTCTTACCAGCACCAGAAGGTCCTACTATCGCGTAAGATTTTCCAGCTTGCAAAGTTAGACTTACGTTCTTCAATACTTTATGATCCGCGTCATAAGCGTACGAAACATCGCGCAAAACAACGCTTTTAATAGAATCGTCAATGATCTCGCCAGAATCTTCCTTAGCGTTACTCATATAATCAGCCATCTTGCTAATAAGCTTCTTAGCGCCCTTCATCTCGCCAAGCATTTGCGGAAGAGTTGCAATAGGCTGAAGCACGCCATTCATCAAATTAGTGAAAGCTAACACCATTCCAGCAGTAATAACACCAATATGAGCGTTAACCATCCAAGCACCAATAAGCATCACGCCAAGCTGAGTCCCAAGACTTGAAATCGTGCCAAGAGCAGAAACAGTAGTCATAGTTTTTTCGCGAAGATTCTTAGTATGCTCAAGCTCCATCGACTGATTCTGATAACGGTTAATAACCTCTTGCTCCGCCTTAAAACTCTTAATAACCGAAACGCCGTTCAAAATATCCTTCGTTAAGGCTGTATAAGACTCGTTCGACTTAGAAACCTGCTCCTCGCGAGTGGCAATTTCGTTAGCTGTAAGAATCGAGCACGCCATAGGAAGCACGGAAATAATAAGAGCAATAACAGTCAGCAGTGGACTATAGTAAATCATAAGAGCCAGAGAGCTTACAAGCATAAGAACGTCTTGAACAAAATCAAAAATCTTCTTCAAATACTTTTCTTGAATACGCTCGCAATCATTAGTAAGCACAGAAAGATATGTACCAGAATTCGCAAGCGAAAAATCACTATAACTCTTTTTTAAAAGCTTTTTAATAACAGACTCTTTATACTGATTCATTGCTTTTTCAAGAAAGCGAGGATACGCGCTGCGCTTCAACGCAAAAATCATGGAAATTGCAAGCATAAAGGAAACTACAAGCAGCAAAATAGTAGTTAAAGAGAAGGATCCTTTACCAGCCATATAGTCGAAAATAATTTGCAAAATCCAAGAAATAGCAGTGAAAATCATAGACAAGGCAATAAAAACTATCATAGAAAGAAAAGCTACAAGCTTGTTTTCTTTGAAAAATAGTTTTACGTAATTTTTTACGTCGGGATGTAGTTTAGATGATTGCTGATTTGCGGGCGATTGCTGATTTGCCGTATTGTCAGTTTTGTTCATTCCAGCTACCTCTCACTTCCTTTGAATATTTCTTCTATTTATGCTATTCCCTATCTAATAACATTTTCGTAGCTAGCATTTTCGATTCTGTTTTGCCGATTAGCCGTATACAAAACGTTGAAAGCTACATTATCATACTCATCCTGATTAATTACAATTATCTACCGACAACACCTATAAACTCTTAAACACACTTATATGTAATACTCAAATACGCAACGCTGCTTCAATACAAAGCTCAAGCGCATACGCTTTAGAATCCCCACCCCAATTACGCTCATCATAATTTTCAACATCGTGCAACGTATCTGCAGTATAAAGAATCTCACCCCATACAATCCCGCGCATTTGCGCACAAGCCGCTAAAGCAGAACACTCCATTTCAACAACCGCGCATCCCTCCTGCTTACGATTAGCGACTTTCGTCTTAGTCTCACGGAAAAACCCATCCGTAGTCCACGTCTTAACTTCATGATAAGGCAAATTATGCGCCTGCAAAGTTTGCAAAATAGCACGCCTCGAACGCTCTGAAACATCAACATAACGACTTGGAGGCAAATAATGATAAGAAGTTCCCTCATCCCTTAAAGCTTTATACGGAACCAGGAAAACGTTTTCTGCATAATCAACTAGCGATCCGCAAGAACCAGCACTAACAACTTCCCTAACACCGTAAGAAATCAACCAATCTAAGATCTGAACAGCGGCAGGAGCGCCAACTGGGGCCTGTACTAAGCAGATTTTTTGCGTTTCTTCCTCTACTTCGCTGTTTGTATTTTCTCCTACTTTTTTCTCTACTTTTTCTTCCAAAACATATATCGGGTATGCTTTAGTTGCAGATTCAAAATTTGCTACAATCGTAGCTTTCCTACTTAAAGCATACCGATCGATTTCATCGCCTAAGAAAGCAAAAACCGCTTTAGGTGGCAGCTGAACAGAAATATTATCGTGATTTGGCATTAAAACTGCGCTTTTATCGGAATCATACTCTAAAATCGGCAAATCATATTCTGTCATATAATCAGCTCCTTCATACAATCAGCCCCGTCCTACAAGCCATTCAATTTTACATACCATCATTCGCATTATCGCACAAAAATCACAAATCAGCCAAACACAGCAAATTCGCACTTAATGGCTACTGGAGCCAAACAGAGACACTCGCGCAAGACAAGGAGTACATATCAAGAACTAGCAAACACAAATCAAGTTTGACAAACACAAATCCATTCGCTATAGTCTTCACTTATCACCATTTCGACGAGTAAAGGAGTGCGCATGTATCATACAAATATGATGACAAATTGTTGTTGTAACTTATGCTGTTGCGCATTTCTTAATCGAAATGATGTTTGCAAGCACTAAGTATGCATAACATCTAGCCTGTGCTAAAAGCATCTACGTTAAAACACAGCGAATTACGATTCAAGAAACAGCGCGCTGTTTCTTTTTTTTTATGCCAAAAATCGAATATAAAACGTTAAAAAGATAACAATTTAATACGTGTTAAATATTAAAACGAATAAATGGCATTTTTAGAAACAAATAATAAAACAATAGTCGCTTTATTAATAAAAATTATTTTTAAAAATTAAAAACAAATTAAACAAAACAAAAAAAAAACAAGTAAAACAACAAACAAGTAAGGGGAAATATTATGTCTAATATCTACAAGTCCGTGCAAGAACTCGTAGGTAACACTCCACTTATGGAGCTTACGCACATTGAAAAAGAGTACAATCTAGCAGCAAAAATCCTGGTAAAACTCGAATACTTTAACCCAGCAGGCTCTGTAAAAGACCGCATTGCAAAGCAGATGATTGAAGAAGCAGAAGACGCAGGAACAATTAAACCAGGCTCAGTAATTGTTGAGCCAACTTCTGGAAATACTGGCATTGGTCTTTCAATGATTGCTCAAACAAAAGGATACAAAAGCATTATTGTGATGCCAGAAAGCATGTCTATTGAACGACGAAAACTCATGAAAGCATACGGCGCCGAACTCGTACTCACCCCTGCTGCAGAAGGAATGAAAGGCGCAATTGCCAAAGCGAAAGAAATAGTTGAAAACACGCCAAACGCGTGGACTCCGGGACAGTTTACCAATCAAGCAAATGTGCACGCACACTACAACACAACTGGTCCAGAAATTTGGCAAGACACTGACGGAAACGTGGATATTCTAATTGCCGGCGTTGGAACAGGCGGCACAATAACTGGTACAGGAACATACTTAAAAGAACAAAATCCTCAGCTTGAAGTAATCGCAGTAGAACCAGCAGACTCTCCTGTGCTCGCAGGCGGCAAGCCAGGAGCGCACAAGATTCAAGGAATCGGCGCAGGATTCGTGCCAGATGTGCTCAACAAAAACATTTACGATCGCATTGTTCACGTAACAAATGAAGACGCAATCGAAAATGGCAAGCTTATAAGCAAAAAAGAAGGCGTTCTTGTAGGTATTTCTTCTGGAGCTGCAATTTGGACAGCAATCCAAGAAGCAAAAAGAGAAGAAAATAGTGGCAAAACCATAGTTGCAATACTGCCAGATTCAGGAGATCGATACTTGTCTACCGCATTATTTGAAGACTAAATACATTTAGGTGTACTACTTTAAATACGCAAGTTTTGATTAAATAATAAATGAATAATAAATAACATTATTAGATAATGATCAAAACTATAAAATAAAGAAAATAGCAAAATAACGGGAGAAATGTATGAATGATCGCCTTGATCTTATAAATCAACTGAACTCAATTCACGATTCAGACATAAGACAAGCTACATTCATACCTAATTACCGAAATATTATTGCGCTCATACATGCGACTCAGGTGTTACTTTTGCCTGAGTTGCATGTGCGCAATGAAAGCAACGATTCTACACAACTCAATGATAGTTTGAATACTGATAATAGTTTGAATACCGTTGCTTCGAACGCATTAGACACTATAGAACGCATTATATTTCACGAACTTCAATGCTACACAAGCAACACAATTAAAATTCGAGAAACTTGCAATCAATTTATAAATACTCTTCCTACAATTAAAAAGTTACTTTTAACAGATATTCAAGCCATATACGAAGGCGATCCTGCTTGCACAAGCAAAGTAGAAGTCACACTCGCATACCCTGGTTTTTATGCAATGCTTATTCACCGAACAGCTCACGCACTCTACGAACTTAACGTGCCGCTAATTCCTAGACTTATGAGCGAATATGCACACAGAAAAACTGGAATCGACATTCATCCAGGAGCAAAAATTGGCGCATATTTTTGCATTGATCACGGAACTGGCATTGTAATTGGCGAAACAACTGTAATCGGCGAGCATGTTAAGCTTTACCAAGGCGTAACGCTGGGTGCAAAAAGTTTTGCGCTAGACGAGGATGGAAATCCTATAAAAGGCGGAAAGCGGCATCCAAATATTGGAAATAATGTTGTAATTTACGCAAACGCAACAATCTTGGGCGGAGAAACCACAATAGGAAGCGGAAGTATAATCGCAGCAAACGCGTGGATTAACCGCAGTATTCCTGCAAACACAACCTACCACTTCCCTAAAGCCTAATACACAATCATGCTCTGTCTTTTATAAAACCGCAGCACTCGATTTCTGATAACTCAATAAAACCAGCAGATTTATAAAAAGCAATAGTTTTTTCAGTACAATCCGTTGTTAATTGAATTTGACGAACATTAGGGTAAAAATCCACAATCGCATTTAACAAGGCAGAGCCTATCCCCTGCCTTTGATACTCCGGCAAAACAAGAATATCCTGAATAAGAACAACCGTATATCCGTCACCAACAGCTCTAGCAATTCCAACTAGCTCATCATTTTTATACGCAGCTAAAACCTTGAGTGAATTGTTAAAGCCATTTTCTAAAGCAACTAAATCATCTGTATACGAAGACCAACCAACAGAATCATATAGTCTTAAAATATCTTTGCTATTATATTTTTCGTACTCTTTTATTTGAACATCTGCTAGATTCATTTACAATAACACCTCGCAAAATATAACAAAAGTGCGCGATCTAAAACGTAAAAACGGAAGAACGCGCACTAATAATAATACTTAACAAAAGCTACAACAGCTACTTTTTAAGTTGCACTGGTTCGTGGTCTTTGCCCATCTTAAACTTAAGACCTGCACGCTGCCACATGCGATATTCGCCAACTGCCGTAAAGAGAACATCTGTGGAAGAGTTAAGCGCAGTTTCGCACGAATCTTGAATCACGCCAATAATAAGACCAATAGCAACTACTTGCATAGCAATATCGTTTGAAATACCAAACGATGAGCACGCAAGAGGTATAAGCAAAAGCGAGCCACCAGCAACACCAGACGCGCCTGCAGCGCTAACTGCAGAAAGCACAGACAAAATCACAGCTGTTGGAATATCAACGTAAATCCCAAGAGTGTGAGCAGCACACAAAGCCATAATCGAAATCGTTATAGCAGCACCACTCATATTAATGGTTGATCCAAGCGATATAGAAACTGAGTAATTGTCTTTGTTAAAACCGAGTTTTTCGCACAAATTCATGTTTACAGGGATATTTGCAGCAGAAGAACGCATAAAGAACGCTGTAACTCCCGAATCGCGCAACGTTCGCAATACAAGAGGATACGGATTCTTGCCAGTGAGAGCAAAAACCAAAATTGGATTAACAATCAAAGCAACAACAGCCATAGTGCATACTAACAAGGCAATAACGGAACCGTATTCACTAAAAATACGAAGACCATTGCTTGCCACTGTTGTATAAACAAGACCCATAATGCCAAAAGGCGCTGCGTTAATAATCCAGTGAACAATTTTTCCAATAGCAGACGAAACGTTGTCAAAGAATGCTTTAGTGGAAGGCTCAGCCAAACGAAGCGCTACACCGAAGGCAATTGCCCAGAATAAAATACCAATAAAGTTTCCCTTAGCAAGGGCATCTACAGGGTTCACAACAATATTTAATACAAGAGAATTAAGAACTTCACCGATTCCTTGAGGAGATGGCGAAGATGCCGCTTCAACATGTGCAAAAGTGAAATCAACAGGGAAAATCATAGCCGCACATACAGCTATAAGGCTTGCAGTGAAAGTAGAAATCGCATACAACACGATTACAAGCTTCATGTTTCCAACACTTTTTGCTTTTGCAAGCGCTCCAATCACAAGGCAAAATACCAAAATCGGAGCAACGGATTTAAGTGCGCTCACAAAAAGCTTTCCCACAAGATCTAGCACATAAACGTGAGCTGGCACAAAAAGACCAAGTGCAGCGCCAAGAAAAAGACCAATGACAATACGCAAAATAAGGTCAATGCTATTCCACTTTTGAACAATCTTGTGCATGAGAGTCTCCTGTAATTTAGTTTGTGCAGAATATTTTATACTCTTTTATTTGTATTCATACTCGCAAGATTTTTTATTTTTACATATTATACACAGATATGCATACATATGCAAATCGTTAAGTTTTAGCCGATTTAAAAATGACTTCCGCTTAGGAGATAACACTGATTAATCACATATCACTTCACATATTCTGCAGCGCAAATCGTCTAATCTACATAACTCGTATTTGGTAATTGAGGCAAAACAACAATCAATCCTGCACTAAAAATCAGCGCAAGTATAGGCAAAAGCTGCCATTGCAACGTAGACGAGAATGCAAATCCAATCCAAGATCCGGTAGTAGCACCAATCGCAAACGCGAGGCGTGCCCAACCAGAAAACTTAGCAAGCATATTCCCTTTAAACAAAATCTGACGCGCAACAATAATCGGCTCTACCAATAACATTCCTCCAATCGACTCAAGGAAGAATGCGAAGCACATCATTGGCAAAATACTACTAAACATAAGGCAATAAGCAACCAAGCTCACAGCAATTCCCAAAATCGCCACTTTTCTTAAACCGAGCTTTTGAGACGAATGCGCATACAAAACGGACGCAAGCACGCTTCCTACACCACTGAAAATATACAATATCGTCAAAGATTTAGAGCCATATTGTTTACCAAAACCAAGAAGAATATATGAAACAGAGCACGCAGGAATAAAAGCAACCAAAAGAGAGCCCAAAAGAAGCATGAGCTTACTCTTGAGATGCGAATTTGCAGATTGCTTAGATGTAGATTTGTTAATCACATCATTTGCTTGCGATTCTTGCGATACTTCTCCTTCTTCACTAATCGCTTGCGATCCATTCTCTACATCGCAAGACGCTTCTTCTTCTACACAAGACGCTTGCGCAATGTCTTGTTTCATAATAAAACGCGTAGCGCAAGCTGCAAAAGAAGTCACGGACGAGAAAATCAAAACCGCAGGAATCGACCAGCTTGCAATCCACGAACCAAGTGGAGAGCCAAGTAATGTTCCAGTAATACTCGCCAAAATACTCACAATGCCACTGTAGTTTACAATCATGCCGTCATCACCGCCGGCAGCATCAACCTCGAAAACTTCGCTAGCAATATCAATCACTTGACCTGTAATCAACAATGCGCAAGAAAGAGCCACAAGCGACCACTTCCACGCAGGAGAACCAAGCATAAGAAGCGGCAGCAAACTGAGCACGCCTTCTACGCCTTCAGTCATAGCAAGAGCGCGAAAACCGCCAAGCTTATCAACAATCCAACCAGAGCATGGCGAAAGAAAATCGGCAACCGTCATAAAAGTCTTACGAAAACCAATCACCCAAGCCGGCAAGCCAACAATAATAATAGAAGGCAAAACCGAGCCTTCATACGCTTGATTGCCAAGCATAGAAAAACAGAATCCAACCAAAGCCCATCGCAATGCTGGACTAATAGATCTCATACGAATAAAAATATTATTCTTGCTAAATATTGACTTCACAGCAACCAACTCTCCTCTAAAACTCTTTCAAAATCGCAAATCATAATGCAAGTTCCTGCAAATGCATGACTACTCACATGCAAACTCGCATGCAAACTTACATAACTACTCGCATAACTACTCGCATAACTACTCGCAAATCGCTATCAAACTTAAATAATTCACTACAAACTACACAAATCCAATAGCTTATTTGACAAATTTGATAACACTATACTCTTGTTTAAAAAAAAAAGCAAAAATAACAGCAAAACAATTACATAAAATTTTGCACCTTTTAACGATAGGAAAATATCGCAAAAAGGTTTAAGATTGGCTTAATAGCTTGATTTTAGGCATGATATCCATTCTCTTAACACCATGCCCATGCAATATTAGATTGTTGGTTGGAATCCGTGGTGTTCTAAAGGAATACGCAGAGTTCCCATAAATAACTACACTGTTTTCTACCTAGTTGACAAAAACCAAATGACTGTAACAATTATTCGCATATTCTACTCAGGCAGAAACATCGAAAATATTATCAACAACAAATAATGGAAATTCGACAATATGTGACATATCTTTCTAAAAGCCCAATGTAACGTTTTATATGGTCAAAATCATGACTTGGTGCCAATGAACTTTTTGACGCATAGGTCAAATAATTTCAGTAGACTAGCCAGATGCAAAGAATATGCATTTTTATATGTGTGCAAAAATCGAATTTCATTTCTTATGATTAACTGTCATGTAAAACACTAAAAGCATGTACAAAACACAGAAAATAACAATCAGTAGAATGCGGAAATCAAAACTGAAAACAACATTCTTCTGACCAATTCCCAACCAACTACCGGTTCTTACTTATCACGCAACTTACCAACTTGCGTAAATTCCTTATCCCCAACACACATCTTCTTATCAGTGAACTTTACTCGCATCATTCTGCTAATAATATACTCGTCCGTTATCAGCACAAAAAATTGCTTCTCTTTTTTATTCACCAAGTAATACTGTTCACTGCCAATACTCTCTACCGCTTTACCGAATGCAAACGTATCAAACAAAGGAATACCACCGAACAAAGTAGTAATACACCCGATAAAATTATCCATAAACTTTTCAGACGAATTTGGAATAAACTTCGTCACCGTGAGCATAATAATTTCAGCGTCTGCATATTCATCGCGAATAATTTGTTCCTTCATCTTGATTTTCTTATGAACACCCAATTTTGCATTAAGACCATACTTCGCTAAATCGATAGGCTTCTTAATGATTGACAAATCAATAGCATTGTCTTTATCCAACAAATAGTCGACAGTAACACCCAGCGCATCCGCAATCACCTTCAAATTTGCAACATCCGGCAGACCGCGACCACCTTCCCACTTCGCTACCGCAGCACGCGAAACCATAATCATTTCAGCAAGTTCTTCCTGAGTTAAACCCGCTTCCACGCGTGCATTTCTGATTTTTTCTCCTAACAACATCGTATAACTCCTTTCATTGGCTATGAGTTTTCGTTCTTAACGATTATTTGTTTTGCTCGTAATGCAATTAATAACCGCACTGCGTAATTACATGCTAACGAGCAACATATGAATAGAAAAGGAACGAACGAGAACACAAGCGTTACGAATCGTAACATGGCATTTTCTTGGCAAACGCGCACATAATTATGTGAAAATAGCTGTTTCAAAAGAAATTTATACAAAACTAACAGAGAACGTACAAAATCCAAAGTGCACGAGCCATACAACACAACGCGCCGAAGACCGATATCCACCTCATTGCTCTGCTCTCATTCATGCCAATAATCAATATGCTTTTAGTATTACCCACCCCTATACCCGATAATAAAATCCTTATTTAATTAACTAAATTCACATATTTATTACCTAAAACCCTATATTTGTTAAAGTACCTTTACGTCGTTGAATCGCCACACCAACATTCCATATGATCACACCAACAATTGCCCACAACGCACCAACAATAAGAATCACAAGTAACGATACGCCAACATTTACAGAACCATCAACTATGCTACGCGATACTTGCGTAACATGAGTTACTGGAATCACATATAACACGTATTGCATCATCTTAGGAAATACGCTAATTGGAGCAATCACACCACAAACAATAGGAAGTATTGCACTAAGCGCGTTAGAAATAGTATAAACATCATTCATCATCATGCTTATAGCAGCTATATCAATACCAAATCCAGTAGAAGCAACAGGAACAATAAGGAACAACAGCATCAACGCACTCATATTAATCACAAAGAAAGCACTCGGGCTTACTACAAGCATTGTTATAAACAAAGTCACAGCATCACTCACCAAAGAAATAGTCACGAGCGCAATAATACGACCGAACCATAATGGTAATGCAACTTTTGCGCTTGTAAGCACGAATGGTGTTGTGCCTTCAAAACGATCCCACGCTAGTGCTTCTGACACAGTCATACTTGTGGAAATAGAACACGCACCCATCACAGCAGCAAGAGTTGAAGCAATCAAACTATGATTAAAACCCGCGCTAGTTGCAGCACTAGCTGCTCCATTGAAGCCTCCGCTTACAGCTCCAGCTAGAAAAACGTATAAGAACGTGGATAAAAGAGGCTCAACAATCATACGGATAACAGCAGTATTCCAACTATTTAAGCTAGGTATACTCTGTATACTCACTCTTGCACCAGTTCGCATACTAGATAAAACGCTTACGTGACCATACTGAGAATATTGATTATATTGATGCAATTCAGCGTACTTACTATTTTGAATAATTTTATTTCGCATAGTTTCAACCTGATTATTATTTCGTATCATATTATGTTCAAACTTCCATTAAGCGTTGCAAGCCGAATAGCATGACGTAACATAAAGCCTGCGATAACAAGCAGAACGCTGGATAATACAACGCATAGCACAATTGCTAACACAGTAGTAGCATTAAACGATTGCGCATGAGCCACCCACACTGCAGACGTGAGCGGATGAATAAACGCAATAACGCGAGCAGGCAATGGCATTGATTCTACAGGAATCACTATTCCACAAAGCATCCATACAGGAATTAAAATCAAACCTTCATAAACTGTAGCTTTACGGCATAATACAAAAATTCCAGATAATAATGCAGCAGAAGCTACGCAAGCGAGCATAGAAAGTAAGTATCCAACTAACTGCGTGAATGTTATCATAAAGAACCCATGGCAGAAAACAGCAACGGTAATAATCGCAAGCGGCATACCAATACAACCAAGTAAAGCTGAAGATCCTACAATAGGAAGAAACACTGCAGAAGGTGAGATAACACTTAAAGTTAAATATTGCAATGTTCCTAAATAACGCTGGTATCCAATAATTCCAACAGCAGTAGTCGTAGCAGACCATAATCCAGCTATAGAAGAATCAACCCAAATATTATTAAGACAATTAGCGCAATCATGAGAAAAACCATAGTATGCAACAATTTTCATCAACGCAAAACATACTGGAGCAAGTATCGCATTTTGCAAGAAAAACGTTGTTTTCGCTAAACTTTTAAGCTGAAACCACAAGCCACGAATCACAAAAGCATATGAACGAGTAGAAGTATTCATATTAAACCTCCTACTTGCTTAATGGGAGTAAGGACGGCGAAGAAGACGGCGTAGCAGCAGAAGAAGAAGAAGAAATATTTGATGCAGAAATATTGTCATTTTGCACAATAGCAAGATACGTTTCTTCCAAACTTGCAGCGCGATCACCTAAACGTGTAATCCCATCAACAGGAATCTTAATATTTCGTTCTTGAGATAATGTTTTACTCCACGCGATAGTAATATTTAACACTCCATGCGATTCAAAAACATCACACCACAACGCTCCATCAAGTTTTTGCAATTCTTCCTTAACACTAGGAGTTCCGCTTGATGCTTCACCGTCATACGCGTACATTGTTACATGATCAATATGCTGCAAAGAAGCCAACTGCTGCACGCTTCCCTGAGCGATAATATTACCGTGATTTATTACAGCAACAGTATCAGCTAATTTTTCAGCCTCACTCATCTCATGCGTAGTTAACAAAATCGCTATTCCTTGATCTCGTAAAGCATGAATAATTTCACGTACTTTCCTAGCATTTTCAGGATCCAAACCAGTGGTAGGTTCATCTAAAAGCATAAGATCCGTTCTAGCAACCAGTGATCGAGCAATATGCAATCGCTGCCACATTCCTCTTGAAAAAGTTTGAACAGCATCATGAGCTTTATCAAGTAAATCAACTTGCTCAAGAGCATCGTGAATACGCTTACCTTGCTCCCTATATGGAACAGCGGAAAGATCCGCAAAATAACGAAGATTATCTAATGCACTTAGCCTTTGATAAAATCCTCGCTCACCTCCAAGAAGTAACGACACGTGCTTACGTGCTTCTCGAGGATTGCTCACAGCATCAATACTGGCAATACAAACACTACCACTATCAGGAGCTAACAACGTACCAACAATTTTCACAGTAGTTGTTTTACCTGCACCATTCGGACCAAGCAAGCAAAATATTTCACCAGAATGAATATCAAAAGATACGTTATGTAAAACTTGACGAGTTGTTTTCTTACGACCGAATCCACGAGAATAAGATCTTGTTACATTATCAATACGCAATATTAAGTTGCTAGTTGACTGCTTATTATTGTTATTGCGACTATTAGTTGCGTTTTCTATATTATTATTCATTATTATTGCTTCGTTCTTACTTGTTACTAAAGCTTAATTCTTACTGTTATTGAATAAATTTCAACAATGAAAATCAGTTAGCTAGATAAGAAAATATAACGCTTGCCTGCAAGAACGATAAGAACGCGCAAAAACGCGCAAAAACGCGCAAAAAACGTGCAAAAACCACAGAAAAACTAGCGCGCATGTGCAAACATAATGACAAGCATCATGTGCAATGCGTGTTTAATACTGCTAAAGAATACGTATCTTAAGCTGTTTTATGTGTTTTTATATGCCTTTCAAACCGTTCTTAAGACTAGCGATCATTTGGGCAGTCATAGCGCAACACCTCATAAACTTAAATGTGCTTTACGCGGAAAATTATATGAGCATTACGCAAAAAACTCAATAATAATCACGCTTAAAACTCTGGAGAAAGAACTATTACCGAGTAACAACTATTACATCAACACATAGAAAATAACATTTATACTCTATTGAAGCATCTTACTTTGAAATTTTTAATATTCATCAAAATCAATCACCTTATCAAATACACCACAATTAGTTTGCGAGCGCAACATAACGTCCCCTTCAAGTATTGATGAAGCAGAATGCAAAGATAATGCCGATAGTAAACGCTAAGTCTCTATATTGATTTGGTTCATTGCTATATAACTTCTATATTTTAGCAATGTGCATTACATCATCTTTACACTTCTTTATCTAACTTTTCCAATCCTTCAACTAGAGTATCTACAAATTCTTTCCTGTCTACCTGTTTGAGCACAAACACATTAGCTTTGTGTTTCGGAACTTTCCTCAAATCAGCAAATGTCTGTCCTCTTGAAACCCCATTATCAGTAACAATATCTACATAATAATTTTTCCCTGAAAAAATCTCTGGTTTAATCAGATATTCCACAGCACAAAGATCATGAATAGGACTGTCTACAAATCCAAACTGCTTACCACTTTCGTTATAAAAACTCAAGAGTTCATAAGCTAGATGACTGACTTTCCCTTTATCTTTTAACGTTTTAATCTCATTCAGAGTGATTGCAGCATTCTCTGTGACGTCAAGACCCGCCATAATAACCGATATTCCCGAATGAAATACTATATGAGCAGCTTCTGGATCCACGTATATATTAAATTCTGCCAACTCCGTGCAGTTTCCGTGGCTAATACCACCACCCATCATGCTGATGCACTCTATTTTTTCTTTAACATCAGGATACACTTTCAAAAGAAGCGCAAGATTTGTCAATGGCGCAAGCGCAACAAGCGTGGTTTTCTCTTTGGACTCCATGATTTTATGGTACATATATTCTATTGCATTTTCTGATACAACAGGATAATCAGTTCCATTAAAATACGTTCCGTCCATCCCACTATCACCATGTGCCTCCGGCGCTGTATTTAATGGCTTTACCAAGGGTTTATCCTGTCCTTTTGCGAGAGGAATATCCGAATGCACAAATTCCAGAATATTTTTTGCATTTGTCGTAACTTTTTCTATTGTCTGGTTTCCTCCAACTGTCGAAATGCCCAAAATCTTTAATTTTTCAGGATTCGCGATAGCCGTAAGAATTGCCATGGCATCATCATGCCCAGGATCACAATCAATCCATATTTGTCTCATTATTTTGTCACCCCAATCATATCGTCTATTGTTAATACAGCCTTGTATCCAAGAAGATTAGCAAACTGGCAGATATATGGCTGTTTTAGATTACTGGATTTTAACAATTCCTCATCCCAGAAAATCTCTTTTGGACTTACATCCCTTCTTTTCTGTTTGTTTGCCATTACAATAACTCTATCGAATTCCTTCACTACGAATTCCATATCATGTGTGATTGTTATAACAATTTTATTCTTTGAGATAAGCCAATTTATGATTTCGCCAAGTCTTTCTGTAGAACCCCTGTCCTGCCCCGCTGTTGGCTCATCCAAAATCACAACATCAGTATCCATGGCTACAATTGCAGCAATCGTAATGAATTTTCGCTTTGAATACGATAGATTGTACGGATGTTCTTCCAATACATTCTCCACTCCACAAAGCTTCGCAGCCTCTTTTACTCTTTTATCAATATCTTCCTTTGCTATTCCTCTTTTTGATAATCCAAAAGCAATTTCTTTGTAGATACTGTCCTGGAAAATCTGATCATCTGGATTTTGAAACACATAACCCACATTTTTAGCAATTTGCGCTGCTGTACGATTCGCTGTACTTGTACCATTTACCAGAACTTCGCCTTTTGTTGGGCGCAATAATCCATTCATTAATTTTACTGTTGTTGTCTTTCCAGCGCCATTCTGTCCAATAATTGCGACTTTTTCTCCCTTTTCAAATTTCATACTGACGTTTTCAACTGCCGTATACCCATTTGAATATTGGAATGATACATTTTTAAGTTCTAAATATGCCATTGTCACTGTACCTCCTTCATAATCTTTTCAACTGCTTTTTTGACCGTAAGTGGAATTTCATTCCCTTTTATACTTCCCTTTTTCAGAAAATAAAGCACAATCTGAGGGAGCTGACCGCCATACTCTAATACTTTTGGATCTGTCAAAACATCTTTCGACTCTCCATGCATCACAAGCTCTCCGTTATGCATCAAAAGGATAGAATCACAGTATTCTGCTATAAGATCAATCTTATGCTCGATCAAAATAATAGTTTTGCCTTGTTTCTTTAAAATATTTACGATTTCAAATATATCTTCCGTACTCTTCGGATCTAGCTGTGAAGTTGGTTCATCCATGATAACAACTTCTGGATCTAATGCAATCATGGACGCCAAAGCAACTCTTTGCTTCTGTCCACCTGATAATTCATATGGATTTTTATCCACCAATTCTTCCAGGTGGAACATTTTTACAAGTTCATTTACTCTCTTTATCATCTGGTCTCTTGGGATTCCGATATTCTCCATACCATATGCAATTTCTTCATATACGTTATCTTTTACACCTGAAATCTGCACAAATGGATTCTGAAAAGAATAACCTACGATAGAAGCGAGTTCGCCCGAGCCATAAGTATCAATTTTACGACCATTGATTAAAATTTCTCCTTCTAATTTTCCTTTATATAATTCAGGAATAAAACCGCGTATAATGTTACATAACGTTGTTTTTCCGGATTCATTTTCTCCTATGAGCCCGTACACTTTACCCTGCTCGAAATAGTACGTAAAATTACGAACCACTTGCTTTTCTTCCAAAGGATATCGGTAACTTACATTTTTTAAAACAATCTCTGCCATTACATCAACCTCCATACGACATATCCGATAAACAAAATCACGCTTAATACTTCCAGCACAATGTCTAATGCTGTTTTATTAAGAACGTAAACGGAAGTTTTCTTGCCTTTTGCTGAAAATGCTCTCGATTCTAGAGCAAGTACACGTTCTTCTGTCTGCTGAATTGACGAAAGTACCAGCGGACCAAGCATTGGGATAAATGCCTTCATCCTTGTTATCAATCCACCTTCTGTTTCAATTCCTCTTGATTTCTGCGCATCTGTGATTGTTTTTGAGATGATTGACATCTGCGGAATCAATTGGATTGTTGAAGAGATAAGAAATGTTACTTTTCTTGGCGTACCTGCATGTTCCAGAGAATAAGTGATATCTTTTACTTTTGTTGTTTCAAAAAATATCATTATCGCGGAAGCTATTGCTGCAATTTTCGATGTCATAGACAAACTTGTTGCAAGTCCTATCTGCGAAAAGTGAATAAATCCCCAGATTGGCGTCTGATCATCGTTAGCAACAATAAATACTTGCATAACAAATATGAACAAAATAATAATAAAAATAGATTTAAAAAATGCACTTAAGAACTGTTTCGTTGTTCCCGCCATAAGACTAATAATCAAAAATACAGGGAGCAATGCGTACTGTAATGCATATCCTGGCGTAAAAATACTAATAATCACGACCAGAAGTGTAATCATAAATTTTGTGGTTGGGTATAATTTACCAATTCTGCTATCCATTGATTTTTGCCCCTTTCTTTTTAATATATTGAAGTCCATAGTTTAATTTGACTAAAAAGCGGTCTGGAATTCTTCGCACAACGATCCATGCAACCGCAAAGTTTACAATTGTATTAATTGTTCCTGAAATTACATTTGTTGTTAATACAGAATTCCAAAGAGCTTGCCCCGATGCAACGAACGCAGCTGTAAGAAGATCTGTTCCAGCTCCAGTAACTCCACCAAACATAAACACCGTAACTACAGCAGCAGATACAGATGACACTACATTTAGAAGAACACAACCGAAGACAATACCAAGAATATTACTGTAGAATTTCCATCTGGAAAGGAATCCAGATACAAGTCCAATCAGCATTGATACTATTGCATAGCCAAAAGCTGTAGGATAAATCATTCCGTTTACTGCATTTCCAAGCAATCCTGTTACCATTCCAACCCATGGACCCATGAGCATGGATACCAGAATGGTTCCAATTTGGTCAATAAAAATCGGAAGTTTCAATATTTGAGACATCTGATAGCCTACTACGTTAATGGATACACCCACGGGTATCAATACAAGTGCTATCAATGAAAAATCATATTTTAATCCTCTTTTCACTTCTTTTCCTTTCTGCCCGTTTATATAGTTCGTTATATTCCTAAATGGACTCTTATGTTTCCTGACTGAATATATTTATGGAAAATTCCCATGATTCAAATTTTCAGCGCTTACACAATCTATTCTTCATTCTTCATGATTTCCGAGAAAAAAATACCTTGTAAGACTACATCCCACTGATGTGGTGAAAATGCTTAGCACATAAAACTACATTGTCAGTGCTTCTTTACAGCTTTGACACACATTGATGCAACCACACTAAAACCCAGCACAATTGCAGGATTCGCACCTTCGCTATCGCAATGATACAACAAGAACCCCAGTGAGTATATCTACAGGCCTTACATAATGATCCATCTGATACGCATAATCAATATTTATAGAACCAAAAACAAGTCCTTTTATCCTGCATTGCTCACATTTTAACCTCCTTGTTCATGTCGCTTATTTTTCATTTATTGTATATACTTTCTATTTCCTTCTAAAGGTCATATGTCCTTTCATAAAATTAACAACAATTTATACAAAAACAGCAGGAATTTCATTACAAAATCCCTGCTGTCATAGCAATTATGAATAAATTGTTTTAGTGATTATGAATAAATATTTGTTTGTAGTTCTTTATATTGATGTTTGCCAATAATGATTTTTTTCTGTACATTTTTTAGTTCACCAGTCTCTTTCAATTTCTGCAAATTGCGCCCGACTGTCCTGATACTCATTCCGATTCCATTTGCAATATCCTTATATTCGGCTTCTATAAGTAACTCACCACTTGCATTCTTCATATTCTGATGACTTTCATAATATGTAATCAAAAAAAATCTCACTCGATCTAATCCAGACATGTAGTACATAATCCCATCATTTCCCGAACGTTTATATAAATCGTCCGACAGAAGATTAATACATTTCTTAAGTAATTCTTTGTCTTCCATGATTGTCTGATACACCAACGCTGCATCTATACGTAGCGCCTTCACTTTAGTTACTGTACTAAGCGTTGCAATATAACTATCTTTCCCTGCAAGAATCTCCAATAGCCCAACACTCCCATTAGTACTGTTTAACTGGAAATAACTGTATGTACTTCCATTCATATACTCACGTATTCCAGCAACTACGCCATCTTGTATGAAATATATGTAATATGGTCTATCTCCCCTAGATACAAGAATACTGTTCTTTTCATACTCTACTAACACGCCTTTTTTTATTAGAGACTCTGGCAATGCGTGCAAATTAAAATCTCCGTCTGATCTATATTTCTCCCATAGCTTTTCCAGAATCATACTTATCACCTGCGGCTAATTCTTCTATTATTTTGTTATCTTACTCATCTTAGTTTCTACCAACCATTCAAAACAGATTATCCTTATTGCAAATGTCCTAAAAATTAAGATTCCAAGTATGAAATAATCTATATTACACATCATGTTATCAAATCTGCATACTGAATCTTGCTTTACTTATATTTTTGCCTTTGCTAATTAACTTGCATGAATATCATCAACAGTTTTAGACCACTAATATACTCAGCAACAAAAAAAAAACAATAAATCAGCTTCAACCTGCTTCACAGAATATTAGAACAATATCACGCCAATCATCGGAATAAAAATCCGCCAAACGTCGGAATAAAAACCCGCCAATCGTCGGAATAAAAACCCGCCAAACGTCGGAATAAAAACCCGCCAATCATCGGAATGAAAGTTCGCCATCGGCTTTCTATTCGAGACACTTTGCGTCAGAGATTTGCGCATTTTTGCAGATTCTCTAGGCGGCGAAGTTTGCCACCCAAAAGGGCTAATTTCAAAAAGGAGCTCTAATGTGAACACATACCGCAAACTGTTTGCCTATATTCCGCAGTTTAAGGATTTAGCTAGCGAAAAAAAAAACAACGCTGTTACGGCTTATAAATGGTTTAATTCCGCTCTTCTATCAAGGAAATGTAAAAGGCGATATATTAATATTTAATTAAACGGTCGTTCATGCATGTTGCACAAGATTGATTCATATGTAAGTCTGCGGTATCGTTAGAGAGACCTTAAGCCCACCATGTTTGCTTTTACTTATATCAACTGTTCCATTATGAGCGCCAATAATCTGCTGAACAATCAGCAAACCCAAACCATGCCGCTGCTCTGCAGTACTTGTATCGCAAATCATATAGTGCGGTGCATGATTAAGCTTTTCGATTTTTTCATCTGAAGCACCCATACCATTATCCTCAACGCAAATAATACAATTGTTATTATTTGCAGCAACGGATACATAAATCGTACACCCATTTTCATTATGAGATATGCTGTTCTGAATAAGATTAGATATTGCTCGTTTTAATAAATCTTTGTCTACGCTAATATTGCAAACAGTCAATTTAGCATCTGTTTCCCACTTAATCGAAAACTCATCTTGCATACCCATATTCATAAAATCCACAACAACTTGCCTAACAACAGCAACAATATTTTCTTCTTTTTTCATAATTGGTTGCATATTATATTCAAGTTTTGAAGCCAAATTAAGGTCATTAATCAAATTCTTCATTCTTGCACTTTGCTTAATAATCATCGTCGCTTTTTTACGATCTTCTTGCGAAATATGGAGAGAATTTTCTAACTGTCCTGCATACCCCATAACCATAGATAACGGCGTACGAATATCATGCGAAACTCCAGCTATCCAATTCGCTCTTGCAGTCTCCTTTTTTCTCAATTGTTCTTTTTGTATTTGCAAAATATCGGAAGCAGAATTTATGTTAGATGAAATTTCTGAAAGTGCTCCTGTTTCTGGAATATGCACGCTTTCTCCACTAGATAAACGTTGTATCCCTTTTGTAATCGGATTAATTGATTTTAGTAGTTTTATATTAGCTATTAAATAAATTCCAAGAATCAGCAAAATGTTGATAAATAATACGCTTAAAACAATCTGTGGAAAATTTGAGATTAAACTGTAGTTCCAACTTGGTCGCGTATGTTTCCAAAAGCTTTTGTGCGGAAATCCGACTACGACAACTCCATTCTTATTATCACCCGTGTAAGTTGGATAACCATCAATGTAGCCAACGCTCAAATTAGCTATATCAGACAAAGTATAATCGTTTGGGATAGTTGCAGGGACATTTTCTGTTTTCCATACGACTTTCAACGTATTATTATCAATCAAAATTGCCCATGCGCCAGAATTTGTCAATTTGGAAGACATATTTTTTGATAATACATAATCCCCACTTGCGGATAATTGTAATGCCTCACCTGTCTCTTTTGCTATGTTATAGGGAGACATCTCTTTATCGGGTGCGTAATTCCCTATAAGTACAACAAACGCAATAATATTCATTAATACTATGAGCACAGTGCTTAGTAGAAAAATACTTATAAAACGTTGTATTAGTTTTGGTATGCTTTTCATTCTGCTTTACTCCACAATCAGCTTGTATCCTAAGCCTTTTACTGTTACCAATGAAACAGGCTGCGATGGATTGAGTTCTATTTTTTCTCTGATACGACGTATATGCGCCATTAAAGAATTTTCATATCCAAAAGGATTAGCTCCCCATGCAGCTTCACATAACGCGTCAATTGTTACGATACGACCCGCATTTCTATATAAAGCAGAAAGCAAATCGTGTTCTTTGGCTGTAAGTGGAATATGTTCGTTATTTTTTATTACTTGGGCAGAAGAAAAATCAATCTGACTATTTTTCAGTTTAACAATGGGATTTTCGCTCTTGTAGCTTCGTCTTAAAATTGCCATAATGCGAAACGTTAGCTCTTTTGGAAGAAACGGTTTTACAATATAATCGTCTGCTCCTAAGTCAAACCCCTTAAACTTATCTTCATCCTCACCGCAAGCAGTAAGAAACAAAACAGGACAATCACTATATTGTTTTATCTTCTCCATTAACTCAAATCCATTACCGTCGGGGAGCATAACATCAAGGATTGCTAATTCTGGACGTAATGTTTGTGTTGCTTCTACAGCATCTTTCATGCTTTTTGCAGTCGTTATATCATAAAAACCGTATTCGTTTAATATGGATACAACCATATCTAGAAGTTCCTGCTCGTCATCAACAAGCAGAATATGCTTGTTCAACAAATAATCATCCTGATTCATGGAGCGCCCCCTAACATATATTATGCCATGTGAATATTCATTTTTTTACATCGTATAAAAATGTAAGGTAGATGTAAGGTGAAGAGAATGTTGTAGAAAGGTTGACGCAATATCATAAATCCCGAAAGGAGATATTGCCATGAACAATATTGTTACAACAGAACATTTAACAAAAAAATATAAATCATTTATTGCTGTTAATGATGTCTCACTCCATATTCGCAAAGGTAGCATTTACGGCTTTCTTGGACCGAATGGAGCTGGAAAATCTACAACAATGAAAATGCTCCTAGGTCTTACAGCTCCAACAAAAGGTGTATTTACAATCGACGGAAAGCAGTTTCCTGCTGACCGCATACCTATTTTGAAAGAAATAGGCTCGTTTATTGAATCACCATCTTTCTATGCAAATCTAACTGGTAGAGAAAATCTTGACATTATACGTCGCATTTTAGAACTACCTAAGAGTGCAGTTGATGACGCATTAGAATTAGTAGGTCTTTCCGAGTTTGGAGACCGTCTTGCAAAAAAATATTCGCTTGGCATGAAACAAAGGCTTGGTCTCGCTGGAGCATTGCTTGGTAGACCACCTATTTTGATTTTAGATGAGCCAACAAATGGACTCGATCCATCTGGTATACACGAAATCCGAAATCTGATTAAGTCGCTGCCAGATCTTTACGATTGCACGATTCTTATTTCTTCTCATATGCTATCCGAAATTGAGCTTATTGCAGATGATATTGGAATACTTAATCACGGACACTTGCTATTTGAAGGTAGTTTAGATGAACTACGACATCATGCATTACAATCTGGTTTTGCTTCCGACAATTTGGAAGATATGTTCCTATCCATGATTGATAAAGACAATACACTCAGGAAGCAGAGTGCAAGACTATGAAAACGCTTGTAATCGAACTCAAAAAATGCAAGAGGACTGGCTTTATAGCTCTTATGATTGCTATTGGCATTATGGGAGCAGCGTACGCTTTTGTGAATTTTATTGTGCGAAAAAATACATTATTAAACCTGCCTTTAGCTCCTATGGATATTCTTCTTACACAGCTTTACGGCATGATTATGGTGTTAAACATGTTCGGCATAATAGTCGCCGCATGCATTATCTACAACATGGAATTTAAAGGAAATGCAGTAAAAAAGATGCATATGCTTCCTATGAGTGTTCCAACTATGTACCTATGCAAATTTATGCTGCTGACCGTTCTGTTACTAATCGCTATTTGCATACAAAATTTAGCACTTGCAAAAATTGGTGTAACAGATTTGCCACAAGGCACGTTTGATGTAAGTACTCTTATGTCTTTTGCCGCATATTCATTTATTACGTCAATGCCTGTATTGTCCTTTATGATTTTTGTATCATCACGATTTGAAAACATGTGGGTAACGCTTGGAATTGGTGTAGCAGGATTTTTAAGCGGCATGGCATTGGCTTCTTCAGACATTGTGCTTTTTATGGCATCACCTTTTATCGTTATGTTAAAACCAGCAGTTGCCATGAGCGCGCAACCTAATACTACGGTCGTAATCGTATCCATAGTTGAAACAATTCTGTTTTTATGTTCTGGATTGTGGGCAGCTAAGAACCTGCACTACGAATAAGGAGATTATGAAAATGAGATTTTTTGAACTTCTTAAAATTGAATTTAAGAAAGTAAAGCGTAGTAAAATTATTCCTTTGATTTTTATTGCACCGCTACTTGTGGTTGGCTCTGGTGTAGCAAGTCTTCATAGCTACTTCACTCCAGAATATACACACCCATGGGCTGCTATGTTTATTCAAAGCGCATTAGTCTACTCATATTATCTGCTTCCGCTTAGTATGATTGTTGTTTGCGTGATGATTGCAGGACGAGAAACAAGCAATAACGGCATATTAAAAATGCTGGCTCTGCCTGTTAGCAGATACGCGATTTCTGCTGCAAAATTTTGCGTACTGTTATTTTATTTGCTTATGGAAATGGTTGTATTTTTTGCCGTATTCGTTATAGCAGGATTGTTTGCAACCAGTAGCACAGGAGTTACAGAAACGCTCCCAATTATGTATATACTAAAATGGTGTTTAGATCTGTTTTTGACTATGATTCCAAGCGTAATAGTCATGTGGGCGATTACTGTGCTTTTTGAAAAGTCAATGTTATCCGTTGGATTAAATATACTTCTTGTAATTCCTGGCGTATTAATAGCAAATACTCCACTTTGGGTAGTTTATCCTTATTGTTACAGCGGATATATGGTTTCCCGCTCTCTACATGCAGTTACATCAACAGGATTAGGAAACGGATTTAATCTTATCCCATTTTTGCCATGTGCAATTGCAATATCTGTGTTCGTATTTTTGATTGCAATAACACAATTTGGTAAAAAAGAGATGAGATAACAAGGGATACTAAATAATAATGCAGCGAAATAACAAATAAAACGAAACAATAAATATAGACGTGATTAGCAAAAGCGCACCCAGCTAATCTGCGCTTGACATCATCTACAGTGCTCTCAATCTACATTGAGAGCACTCGTAGTATTTATACACTTTTTTGAGTGCGCACTATAGATATTGTATGCACTTTTTAACGATAATAAGATACTATCGCAAAAATTTAGATTGGCTTGATAGCTTGATTTTAAGCATGATATCCATTCTATTAACACCAATCATTTTCACGCTCGCAAGCAAATGCAACCGCGCAAAACAAACCACATCACAATGCGCTCAAAACACAAACAACCGCGCTATAGTCAGCGTTAGTTTAAATGCCTTCCATGCGGCGCAATATTCTTACGATGCCTGCGAACCGCGGCAATAATCATCGTGGCAAGAATTACCGCGCACCCTATAAGCGCGAGCACGAACATTGTCATCCAAAGCGGCCACTGCAACTTGTCTCCCGGCGCAGAAACTGGATCCGGAAGCACGCGATACCCAGTCACCAACAGCCTCTGCGTATTCACACCATACGGAGTACACGTAAGCAGCGTCGCCAAATCGCGCCCCTTCTCGCGTTGAAGCAACCTAATATCATGCGGATCGACCACGCTAATGCGGAACACCTTGTAACGCAGCGTCTCCCCCTGCACGTCAAAGTAGAAGAAATCGCCCTTCTTCAACTCCACTAAATCATCAAACATGGTCGCATTCGGCAAACCAGTATGCGCCGTCACCACCGAGTGACGAGTTTTGCCACCAACCGGCAAATCCGTGCCATACAAGTGCCCAGCGCCATACGCCAAAACCTCCTGCGAACTACCGTGATAAATCGGCAGCTTAACGCCAATTTTCGGGATTTTTACGATACCCATAATCCCCATCGGCTCATCCAACTGCTTCGCATACTCCTTATACTCCGGCGTCTTCATATAATCCGTCGTACCATCGTACGGATCAGCTGTAATAATCGACTTGTGGCGCGCATTATAACGACGAGCCGCGTTCAAAATCTTCTCTCTAGCACTCGCAGTCTGCTTACGACTCAACCGATCATAAGCTACAGAAACTTCCTTCAACACCTTGTTATTCCACAACGTTGACACAACCGGGTACGTGAAGCACAAAATTGCTGCAAGCGCGAGAACGATTGGCTCTAAAATACGGCGCAAATGCGATTTCTTGCGTTTTACTTGCTTTTCCTTTTTCTTAGCCTTCATTCCTACTCCAATGTGCGGATGCAAATGTTTTAATGCAGATTTGTGTAGTGCGCGGTTTTCTTACTTGGTGTTGCGCGGGGTTTGAGTATTTCTCTCCTCGCAAGTCCCGTCGCTACGCTCCTCTTTTATTGCTCGTATAGAAATACATCAAACCTTCTGAATATCTAAAACTTTTGCGTATCTTTCATCACCGAGATTCTTGATTTTTCTTGCTCTCTCGGCGAGTCACCATCTAGCGATGCTGAGGCTCACCTCGTTCGCGGCGAAAAATCTCGAATCTCTGCCACACTTGGCGTATTTGCGCAATCTGCAGTGCGCAAAAGATTAGAGCACTTTGTACCAGAAGACACGCCGCAGCGTTTAAAACAAAATGCATTTAGCATTTTGTTTCTACGCTGGCGTGTCCTGGTACAAAGTGCCTAAATCTTTTGAATGCTAAGCCGAACGTCATCTAATCAACGTCGGTTAACGCATTCAATCAAGCGTTCTGCTGCTGTTCTTCTTCCTTACGATTACGCACGTAAAGAATCACACTAGCTGCGATCAAACCAATACCAGCCAATGCGAAAATCAGCACGCCGTAAGCACCAGTTGCAGGAAGGTTGAACCAGAAGCTCTTGCCATCTTCGCCACCCTTAAGTGGGAAGTCCTCAAACTGCTCAGTCGTAGTTTGATCCTTCGTAACAGTCACAGCGTGGACTACAGGAGAAATCGCATAACCCTTAGGAGCTTTAACCTCAACAAGATAAACCGGCTCACCAGCGCGAGTCTTGTACGGAGTCGCGAAGTTACCTTTAGAATCTGTTGTAGCAGTCTTTACATCAGTAGTAGCAACGCCAGCAGCAGGTTGTGCACCAGCTGCAGCAGTACCACCAATAGTTGAAGCAGCCTTGCACTCTTTAACATTGTCTGCTTTCTTGCTAGGATCTGCTAGTCCTTTAGCACAAGCATCAGCCTTGTCTTTATCAGCGAAAATCCTGAACTCAGCATTTTCAAGCGGCTTCTCTTCATTACCTTCCTTATAGAACTTGTGAACCTGAAGGAAACCGAAGTCAATAGTCGCTTGAGAATGATCATTATCAGGGATAATTGGCGGCAAGTCACTTTCGTTATGCTCGTGAGCCTGGAAGAAGCCGGACTTGTTTATAATCTGATCCTTCTTCTTATCAGCCTCAGACATTGGCTTAGATTCGGTTGGAGCAGTGCCAGTCTGGTAATCAGGATTAAGCTCAAACTCGAGATTAACCGTAACCTTAGGAGCTTCTTGACCTTCAGTAACATTATTCAAAGCATCAGCAATCTTACCTAAGCCAGCCTCGGTAAATGTTACTAAAATACGAGTGTAACCCTCAGCAAGATCCTTACCTTCATCTGTCTTACTATCAGTGACTAAAGTAACTTTGTAATCTTTCTCTTCAGTCGCAGTAGATTTGTCAAGAGTCGTTGTACCAATCTTCACAGTCTTCACAGCATCATCAAGAGTTGGAGTAGTTGTTGATTCAGCAGGTTTTTGTACTGTCAAGGCAGCGGTTGGAGCATCATCGAAGACCTTATAACCCTGAAGATTAGCAGCAGTCAACTTACCCTCTTTAGGCTTAGCTTTGTTCACTTCCGCTGTAATCGTGAAAGGCACTTTATCCTTAACGCTAGCGAACTTAGTCTTATCGTAAACCTTCTGAATAGTAGCCGAGAGATCCTTATTCTTCGGCTTCACAGTAGGATTATAGTTATAAGACACAGTCGTCTTGGTGTTATTACCCTTGCTAGTCGTGGTGTACTCTGGCAAAGGAAGCGTCATATAGAAGGATTGAAGATCAGAAACACCATAGCCCTTAGGCGCGCTAGTTTCCTCAACCTTGTACAAGCCAAGGTCAATAGGAGAATTCTTACTACCAAACTTGGCTATACCTTTATCGCTAGTGGTCTTCGGATCAATGGTGTTAGTAGTATCAAACTTGACTTCTGCATCATCACCACTGTCTTTAATAGTGTGATCGTTCAGCTTAGTAACAAGTTTCGCAATCTTCTGCCATGAATCAAACTTGCTAAGATCTAAGTCAACATACTTGTCACCTTCCTTAACAGAAGTGACTTTAGTCAATTTGAAAGTAGCGTCTTTAAGCGGCTTAAAACCAGTAAGGCAAGAAACCGTTGGTGTCTGACCAATAACCTTCCCGCTACCTCCCGAAGAAGGAGTAGTAGTAGAAGAAGAAGGAGTTTTAGCGTCCTTATCCTTCACGCACTTAAGAATGGTTATAGTGCCATTCTTTGGAGCACCAGTCTCCCACGGAGCCGGAGCAGGACTATCCTGTGATCCAATCAAATTATTATGACCAGCCCACGCAACGCCAGTCATTGTTACAGCGCCGGCGACGCACAGCGTGCCAGCCATCGCAAGCGACGCCACCGCCGCCACGAATTTATTAGTGAACTTTTTCATGTTCACTCCTTTCATTTGCCGTTTTACGGCAAGTAGAGAATTAGTTTGCATTAATAATGCTCATACGAGTAAAGTTTTAAAATTTTTTGCATTTACCTTGTGTTATCACGCTCCCGAATCCCGAAAGACTGCGCAATAAAACAATACGCAATAAAACAATGCGCGAAACAGGAAGGCTTTATGCGCAAATGCGTACGTAGTCGCCTTATGCGCAGCACCGCGAGTAAATGCATATACAACTGCTTTATACGTGATTGCATAAGCCTCGCCACCTTCCCAAAATTAATTTGCGACCGCGCTCACTTTGACTTACCACGAAGCCAGCAGCCAACAGATTCACCAATAGCGCGGCAAGAATACCAAGCTGCAAATTCCAACTATGACCACCCGTGTCCGGCAAAGTAAACTTGCTCACCGAATCAATATTGAGCTTAAAAGTAGCAAAATCCTTATTTTCTTTAAGAGACTTATCATCAGCTAATGCCTTATCAATGTCCGCAGGCGTTTGCTTGCCAGATTGAACAGTGAGCGCATTTTGCTTAAGAGCGTACACAACGCACTGGTAATCGCCAACCGCAGTCGGCTTCAAGGTCACTTCCTTATCAGTTCGCGCAGCCACTTTCGTCTTATCAGCCGACACACAAGTTGTCTCGCCTTCTTTATTAGAGTGGCACGTATTTTGATCATCATCCTCAGGCACACTCAACCCAAGCTCGGCAAGATTACTACTCCAAGTCTTGTATTCAAGAGGCTCCTCAGCTTGCGAGCCAGTGCCAGTATTAGCGACATTTGAGCCACTTCTAGCAGAACCACTTCCACTAGAGCCAGTACCGCCATTCGAAGCGCCGACACTTACAGCAGCATTATTATTCTTCTTCTCGCCCTTCGAGCACAGCACGCGCAACATAATCTTATTCGCGCTATCCGCCGCAGAAGTAGCATCAATAAACGGCTTAAGCTCCATACCAAGTATCGCAGAAATCTTGTTATTCTTGTCAGGCAACTCCGTCGGCAACGAATCATCGCCGTTTTTAAACGGATACACCTTCAGCGTAAGATCATTATCGCCAATTGTTGGCGGCTTTGGCTTTGGAGGATTACTCGACTTCACCTCAATCGTAACTGACTTATAATCCCAGTCAACGCCTTGCGTAATAGGCGAATCTTTTTTCCACTTATCTTCAACAATGTTTCCTTTAAACAGGGATTGCTTACCTTCCGTAGTTGCTGCTCTAGCATCAAACTCTGTTACTAGTTTAGAATATTTCGTATTTTTACCACCATCTAAGGTTTGTTTTAATTTAGCATCTTTAAAAGCAAACACTTTGCACGTATATTTACCTTCACTACCAACGTTTGGAGTTCCAGTAGTAATCCAACTTTGAGAACGCTCGCCAATGCCGTCATTTTCGTACAGCTTACCGCTAGTAAAATCGTTAAGCACACTGCCATCTGTGCGATTCCCTAAAGAAGGCTTCCACTGCTTTTGTGTGGGCGGCTTAGCTGAAACAGATGCATCAGCACTATCGCTAAGAGTTAAGCCATTAATTGAATCAAGATAGTAATTACTATCTCCATCTTTATGGCAAATCATGCGATGGTAAATAGGGTTAAACTTTTCAGAAGACTGACTGTCAATAAAAATTGGAGTAAACGGGCTAAATTTTCCATCTTTATTCAAAGTAAAAGTAACACCGTTCGTTTCATCAACTTCGGTACGACCATCAGCTTCCTGGTGATTGTAAACCTTTAACGATAAAACGTTATTTGTAGAATTTTTGTATTTAATCTTGACAGTAAATTGTGAGTATTTCTCATAACCTCTACCTTTACTATTCTTGATGGATTCCGGATGAGTTAAAGAAGATTTGTCTTTATAGTCTACTTTTACATATATGCAATAGGTACCATTCTTCAACCATTTATTAGGGCGTATTGTAATCACGCCAGAAACAGAATCTACTTTAACAAAATTATTAGTTTCCTCTTTCAAATCAAGTAACTTTTTATCAACTACAATTCCTTCTAAAGAGAAACTTTTTACAAAGCTTTTAACTTCATCGTACGAAACTTCTGTTAATTCTGACGGATTACCACTCTTATTATTAAGTTTAGTAACACGATGAAACACTGGATTTGCAGTATAAGACCCACCTGCTTCGTTTATAGTGACATATGATACATATTTTTTTCCACTTTTAACCTTATACTCTGCTACATAGCATTTTGCGAGTTCAGTTATGCCAGCATCTTTGCACTCTTTCGGAGGCTCAGCATCAGCAGTTGCACTTCTCTCCATTTTGCTAGAAGCTTTCGCAGAGGCGCCTTTCTTTTGGGCATCTTTAACTTTTTTATTTACAGCAGGAGCATCAGACTTAGCCTTATCAACACCATTGCTGTTAGCATTCTGCTGCTTTTCAACAGGATTCGATTCTTTATTATCTTTATTTAAAGTACTTGAAGTATCAGTATTTTTCTTATTAGGCTCAGTATTACTAGATTCATTTTGCTCAGGCTGCTGCTTCTCCCCCTCAGTCTTAGCAGAATCAGACTTAACACCCTCAGCCTTCTCATTAGAAACAGTATTAGCACCAGCACTTCCACCAGCATTTTCGCCAGCGCTTAAAGCAGAAGTTGGAGCAATCACAAAAGTAGCAAGCAACGTTGCAGATGCTACAAGTAACGAAAGTAACGCTCGACTCGTGCACGAACCACACGCTTTTCGAGAGGCTTTTTGAGACGATTTTATGAACGCGTTTTTGGACGCGTTTGAGCGCAAAGCGACGCAAGAAGCCTTTTTAGACTCTCTTGCAACGCTAGAGTCAATGCGACGAGCAACAAAATCTCGAATTGCACGTACACACTTTAAAAATGTATTAGATTCCGGAGCAGTCATAGCATACTCTCCTTATATCATCTTAAACAATTTTTAAACTTTATGGCCTAAAAATTAATGAAACCCAAAGGCTCACATTAACAATCAGGCGGAATGCTACCCCTTTCGTAATGTACAGCTGTGAGTATACCCCCCCCCCCATGCTGGATTTCAAGCAAAATATACGAATTTGACAATCTTTTTGAAAATCACTATTTTCTATGAAAATAATCGCAAAATACGTTAAAAAATATTCAAAACAACACACATTTTTAGAATATTTTACTACAAAAAATTTTATTGTCGCAAACTTCGGGCGTGTCACAGACACAATATACAGTCATTCGAAATAAGCATAACCACAATATATGCTGGTTATTATTACAAGCAGACAAATGCACACTTGTTTTAGCACTACCAGTACCGCTACCCCTACCCCTACCAGTACCCCTACCAATACCAATACCAGTACCACCAACTATCACTATAACTGCCTGCATCAATCGAGACGAAGGCAGATCTCACTCGCGTTAAAAGCACACTGCGCTTTCATCAACTTTGAGCAAGCTCAGCGCTACGAATTCCTTTTGCGCACGCTACGCCCTTGCGCTCTCAAGCAGGTAGGAGCGCAGCGATATCAAAGCTGCTTAGCATGCTTGCAGAAGGTGGATCCGTCGCCTCGGAACCGAGCAAAGAAGCCGGTTGCTGCACTTACAACGGTTTTAAGCATAGAGCCACTTACAACAGAATGCGCAACAGAATGCGCGAAGCAGTGCTTAGCACCAGAGGCAACATCGAGCGCACAGCCGCTAAAAACTTTTGCAAACCCAGCCAAAGCGGTGCTTGGAAGCACAGACGCAACCCAACCATGACGACCGAACGCGCCAGCAACCGCGAACATTGAGAACAGTCCAATAGACAAGAATGTGAACATAACAGCCGACTGGCCGCCAGTATGCGGCAAAGGCACTGGCTGAACAAAGGTCTCCAAATAGTACATTGTAGTGAAGAACACTAAAGGCGACTTTGGATTACTAACAGGCACAGCACCATCGCTATCGCCAAGTTCTGTCCAAGTGCAAGCGTTTCCCCTTGACTTCTTAAACATGATTTTATAAGTACTGCCCTGTCCTTCGGTACCTCCAGGTTCTCCGCTTTCTTCATCACTGCCATCACTTACAGATCGCAATTCTCTTGCGGATCGCAATTCCTTTACACGCGATTTCTTTATAGATCGTAACCTCTTTACACGCGATTTCAACTTTGCACTACGCGAGTCACCAGTATCGTCACCAGTATCGTCGCCACCTTCACCGGGTTTATCTCCACCTGGTTCCTCAGTACTAGGTTCCTTGCCTGATTGAGAATCTATAGCACTTCTAAACTTTGAAGCGAAACTATTTTTTACAATTCTGTACGCATAATCCTGCGATTTTTCACCCTGCTTCTTCTCTAACTTACTCGAATTATACAGTGCAGGAACATAGTAAGTATAAGTAGTACCACCCGAATCTATATTGCAATCACATGTCATATTGTCATTTTTTATATCGCCAGGCTCCATTAGCTTGGCTTTAACAGGAATGTAGTATGCAATATTTTTAAGATCATCATCGTTTGAAATTGTATCTAAAATCGTAACATTATTAGTTACGACTATATTATTGCTGTGATAATTCTCATCGAGGGAGAATATTCCACCCGTAGCAAAATTACTTTTGATAGGATCATCCTCAGGATTATTCTCAAAACCACTAGACTGCAAGTTATTCGCAATCAACGTGCCTTTAAAACCACCAAACATACCATCAACAGAAACAGTAGTAGACTTAGAATTAGTAGGTTTTGTAAAGTTCTTATTGCTGAAATCTAATATAAGACTGTCGCCACTTTCTGCTCCTGCATTGGAAAACATCGAACTAAGATCCGTAACTTTTGAAATATCCCACTTGCTTAAATCTGCAACGCCGGTAAGTTTTTTGCAATCAGAAAACATGCTAAACATATTCGTTACACTGCCAACATTCCAGCCACTCAATGCACTTATATCAGTCAATCCTGTTGTACTTACTACCTCAAGTTCATCGTTCGTATGCTCAAAGTAGCAATTGGAGAACATGCTGCTCATGTTCTCAACACTGCCAACATTCCACTTTTCTAGACCGCTAAGATTACTCAAGCTATAACAACCGCTGAACATGCTACTCATTTTCGTGACACTGCCAACATTCCAACCGCTCAAAGGTTGAAGACTGGTTAAGCCATTACAACTGCTGAACATGCTGCTCATTTCCGTGACACTGCCAACATTCCAAGCGCTCAAAGGTTGAAGACTGGTTAAACCATTACAACCGCTGAACATGCTGCTCATTTCCGTGACACTGCCAACATTCCAAGCGCTCAAAGGTTGAAGACTAGTAAGACTGCCACAACCGTCAAACATGCTGCTCATGTTCTTAACATTGTCAACATTCCAGCCGCTCAAAGGTTGAAGACTAGTAAGAAAACTGCAGCCATAGAACATTCTAAACGTGCTAGCTAATTGGTCTGTACTGCTCTTACCTGTTGTATTCCAATTATCTAATCCTTTGATATTTTTAAGATTAGAGCAATATGCAAACATGCCACCCATTTTTTTAACGTTACTAACATTCCAATTTCCTAAGCCTTCAGTACTTTCGATGTTGCCGCACAGCGCAAACATTACCATCATGTATTCAACGTTCTTTACATTCCACTTTTCCAAAAATTTAAGCGAACTCATACTCTTGCAATATTCGAACATACCGCTCATTGTCGTAACGCTTTTAGTATCCCAACCTTCCAAACCAGTAAAATCTGTTATGCTGGTGCAACCCTCAAACATTCTGTTCATGTTCATAACATTGCCAGTCTTCCACTTACGTAAAGGTTCAACCGAAGTAATCGCCATCTCACTTGCATACCCGTCTACTGGATTAAAATCATCATGTTGATCTTGGTTCTTAATAACAGACGCGAACATTCCAGACATATTTCTAACATTGCCAACATTCCAGTTACTCAACGCACTTATATCAGTCAATCCTGTTGCACCAGTGATCTTGCCATCATCATCGTAGATACGCCTAGCACAACCACTGAACATGCCACTCATGTTCGTAACATTGTCAACCTTCCAATTAGCCAAACCGCTAATATCATCTAAACCAGCGCACCCCTCGAACATGCCCTCCATGTTCGTAACATTGCTCACATCCCAGCCACTCAAAAAACTAAAATCAGTTAATGAGGAATCCTTAAATAGATAGGACATGTCTGTAACGTTACTTACATCAAACCTTTCGATGTCACCAATGCTACGAATATTTTCCCCTGAAAAAAGACCTTCCTTATTCTTTGAACCTTCCTTATTCTTTGACAAACTACCGTAGCCATACGCTTTAACACCGTCTACAAAATCGATTTCGCCATCATCAGCAGGGAGAGACTCAATTTTTGTACGAATAGCATCAAATGCGTCACTCTTCTCATTGGCACTGATAGCACATTTATCTTCCCCTGATGGAGACGCAATCGTAACTTTAGTATTATCCTCGTTAATTTCAGCCACGCAAGCAGGAAGTGCTTTAACTTGGTCTAGGGTTAATTTCTTACCATCACCAGCGCTGCGATCTTTACCCTTAGTTTTTTTAGCCTTTTCCTTTTTAGCTTTTTCTTTTTCTTTTTTAGACTTAGCCTTTTCCTCAGTCTTTTTCTTAGCCCTCTCTTTTGCGTCTTCGTTCTTAGCTTCGGTATTTTTCTTGTTCTTATCTACTTGCTTGCCATTTTCTTTATTGGATTTATGCTCAGGAACATTCGCAGGAACATTAGATTGCTTCTTTTCATCGCCAGCATCTTTGCCAGCATTGCCATTATTTACAGACACCCCATTAGGATTTTTAACAGTTCCCTTATTACCTACAGTACCTTCTCTATTAGTTTCCCCTTTACCAGCTTCCCCATTAGCTGCCCCGATACCTTCAGCGTTAGTCTTCTCTTTACCCTCTTTACCCGCTTTACCAGCATCTTTGCTCTTATCATTCTCGGCAGCAGCAGCCAAAACAGCAGCAAACAATGGATTCTTCGTTATTTTGGCATAAGCCAGCCCTGGCAGCACTGACACACTCAATGTCATAGCAAGCACACACAAAACAGCACTCAACACTGACAACACACGATGCTTCATATTTTTCTTCATATCCCTCACCTCGTGATACGCAATAGTCGTTAATTCACGTAAAACGGCACATCTCCCTTATTTTGCGCACTGACGAAGTTCTACCGTGAACCACACTATTTGCGTTCGCTATACCTTTCATAGTATACTCCTATAACACTAATCAGTAAATATCCACAAGCTATGTGCGAATTTGTTTGAGACCAGCCGTATTAGTGCGTTGCTATTTCTACGCGTAGTTAAACTGCGGTTCTTCTACATGTGTGCTGCTTGATAACGAGAACAATATTGGTAAGCACAATACCAAAAACTACGCTTACTCACACCAAACTCGGTGTAAGCAGCCAAGCGAGAACACCAAAGATCAGCAGTCTAAGCAGCACAACAATAACCAAGAAAGTCAAACTTTTTGTTAGGCATTTCTGTTGATCAGCATTCAATGCGCCCATCAGAACCATAACAGCAGCCGCCGCGCAAGAAAATAGCATATTGCCCAAGAACATGACAAGCAGCGCAATAATAAGCGTGCAAATACCAGCAACAGTTTCTATAATCACATGCCCCCCCCCAAAAAAAAGCATGCTTGAAAAGCACCGGACTTACATTCGTCTCACTCATCATCTTCTCCTAGAAAAAGCAATTACGAAATATCGTGCTATGATTACACAGCTATGATGATTGCACAACTATGACTGAACAGAATATCTAAAACGTCTTTCAGCATTCGGCCTAAAAATTTCATCTTCTTCATTTGCTTCTATATAACTTTGGATATATTTCTTATCTGGTCTAATTAATCTCATAAGCTCTTCTTATTCCTAATATGTAATTCTATTAAAATTAGAATCCATATCAGTCTGTTTAGTCCCATTTATCAGATAAAAGGAAGTCACGAATATTCCTGTGCTTAATCCCATTTCGACTCATATCAAACTCATCGAGAGAAACAACATATTTCGGGAAATTATCGCGAATAGCATCATACACTCCAAACTCACGATTCACTGTTTCTTCTGAAGCAAGCAAATAAGTGACCTGAACATACAACTTTTCACCGCACTTATCACACTTATAAGTGAAATTTAATGACAAAATCGATAATTTATAAGTTATAACTGATAAAATCGCGAGAAACCATCCTAAAACAGCCTAGAAGAAATCCCCCACCTAGACTGGATTTGCAACGTTTCGTCAATTGACACTCATTTAACTTTTACACTAGCTTATTTCTATATCTTCTAATCGTTCACTTTTAAATTATCTTTCTTTATCAATCGTTCTCTTTCAGCGCAAGTCCTATAAGCTTATCCGTATAATCAGCCATAAATAACGGAATATTCAACACATCATCATCTAGTTTGAGATTATTAAGCGAGAACCGTATACGTAATTTCGTTTGATTCGGGAATAATTCTTTAAACTTTTTCAAACTTCTACTATTAATATTTGCTTCAGATTTAACCTCAATAGGGAAAATATCATTTTCTCGTTGGATAAGAAAATCCACTTCATACGGCGGATTCGTTTGAGACCAGTATCTCGGCATCACTTCAAATTGAGTAAGCAGCGCTTGCAAAACATAATTTTCTGTTAAAGCACCCTTAAACTCAGTAAACAGCCTATTGCCTTCCGCAAACGCAGTAGGAGCAAGTTGAGCCAATCGCCTTAACAAGCCAACATCTGCCAAATAAATCTTAAAAGCAGATACATCATCATAAGCAGCAATAGGTAAACTCGGCGCAGTACTTCTATAAATTTTATACACCAATTGTGCCGATACCAGCCATTGCAAAGCATCTTCATATTCTCTTGCTCGCGCACCATTTTTAACAACTTTATACAAGAATTTTTTATTTTCACGCGCAAGTTGAGACGGAATAGAATGCCAAATCATTGATATTTTAGGAAACTCACTAACATTAGGATGTTTCGCAAAATCTCGTTCATAAGCTGTTATAATCTCAAACAACGTTTCTTGCATTGCGTTTACATCTCGCGCTTTAGTCCACATTAAAACTGACTCAGGCATTCCCCCTGTAACATAATACATTTTTAATTTATCGTATAGAGGATTAAAAAATGCGTCTGGAATCGGCTCTATTTTATCGATTTGTTCAATATACTTCGCTAGATTTTCATCTCCATTAGCAAGCAAAAACTCCGTGAAAGTCATTGGGTTTATTTGCATAAAATTAACTTTTCCAACTGGGAATGAAGATGGTTTTGCAAGCGTTATTCCGAGCAATGATCCAGCGCAAGCAACATGATATTGCGGAGCATTTTCACAAAAATATTTCATCGAGTTTATTACTTCTGGGCAGTCCTGAACCTCGTCAAATATGATCAGCGTATTTTCTGGTTCGATTTTTTGACCGCTTGCAAGCATTAGATTTTGTAAAATTCGCTCCACATTTTTAGTGGCTTCAAAGAATTGCTTATACTCTCTGTTTTCGTCGAAGTTAAAATATGCAATATTTTTGTAGTAAAGCTTACCAAATTCTTTTAATATCCAAGTTTTACCAACTTGACGCACGCCTTTTAATATCAATGGTTTACGGTACGGTGAGTTCTTCCATGCTAAAAGTTTGCTCATAATCAGCCTTTTCATGATTACTCACCTTTCACTTGACGTTACGCTATTAAATATTGCAGTCGTATTAGTGCGTTGCTATTTCTACGCGTAGTTGCACTGTTGTTCTGTTATATTTTGCGTTATCTTTTATCGTATATCACATTATTATATATGTTTTGGTGCATTTAATCACATTATTATACGTATTTTGGTGTTTTTTATCACATAATTATGTATTGCGTAACTATCAGCATAAAAACAACGCTTTCGACGCTCGTAGAGCCTTCTGCTCAAAAGAGAAGAAAACAGTCTTACAAAATCTTATGCGGCTACTGCGGTTCTTTTCCATGGGTGCTGCTTGATAACGAGAACAATATCGGTAAGCACAATACCAAAAACTACGCTCACCCATGCCAAGCTCGGTGTAAGCAGCCAAGCGAGAACACCAAAGATCAGCAGTCTAAGTGGCACAACAATAACTAAGAAAGACCAACTTTTTGTTAGGCATTTCTGTTGATCAGCCTTCAATGCGCCCATCAGAACCATAACCGCAGCCGCCACGCAAGAAAATAGCATATTGCCCAAGAACATGACAAGCAGCGTTCGCCAGCCAGCAATAGTACCAAGCATCCACCATTGCAGCATCAACGCAAGCAAAAATGTGACAACATCGCATACTGCTTCAATCAGCATATTCGCAACAATTAACGAGGAAAATGTTAAAGACACACCTCTAGGAGTGCCTGTTTTACCTGCGCTCTCATGCTGTAATGCAATCATGTTTCTCACCTCGGCGCGCTTTACGCGCTCTTCTTCAAGCATTTGAACGCCAAGCTCAACCGATTTCTTTGAAGCTTCCTGTAATTGCGCATCCGTCATACCTGGCTGCCAAGGCTTTTCAAAAACAAACAGCAACACACTAGTAATCGCTGCGCCAATAATAATGCTTAGCAGCGTAGTATTGGAAACAAGCAATAAAGCAATACCAGAAGTCACCAGCAGCCTGAGCACAAAATCGATGATTCCAATAAGCAAATCGCCAGATCCGTCATCTGGCCTTCGATGCCTATCCCACTGCAGATACGCTGTACTTAGCAGCGAAAACACCACAACACTCAACGCGAGTATGACCACAGTTTCCCAACCTAGTACGCGATGCCCTACGAACTGCTGTACAAGAAGCGCAACAATAAGCGTGCAAATACCAGCAACAGTTTCTGTAATCACATGACCCCAAAAAGCATGCTTGAAAAGCACCGGTCTTACATTCGTCTCACTCATCATCTTTCCTCTATATATTAATCCAATACCTTCTTGTTGTAACATTTCCTCTTGGTAGGCTATTTTTCACTTTATTTTCTAAAATTCCACCATTATTTTCTATAACTCGTATCGAGCCAATATTGTCATCATCACACGTAATCAAAACCTTATGCAGATTCAAAGTCTCTTTACAATATGTAAGTGCCATAGAAAGCATTTTTGTTCCATAGCCCTTCATACATTCAGACTGTCTAATCTCGTACCCTATGTGACCACCATAGTTAATTAAAAAAGAATTTAATTCATGCCTAATATTAATTTCACCAATAAATTTTTCATTATCTATCAGCCAAAATGTAGTAGCTTTAACATAATTTTCAGGCAAATTTATACCATGTTCATAGTTATAAGAACTCTCTACAATTGTCTCAGGGTTTATAAAACGTCTTTCTGCATTCGGCCTAAAAATTTCATCTTCTTCATTCGCTTCTATATAACCTTGGATATATTTACTATCTGGTCTAATTAGTCGCATACGCGCTCCTTATTTTTAATATGCAATTCTAATAAGAATGCAATTCTATTAAAATTAGAATCCATAATAGTCTGTTTAGCTTTAATAGTATTACTATTAAAAAAAAAACCACATATACAAGCTTTATTAAAGAAAAATTTTTTATTTTCCCAATTAGTACAGGCTTTTCACACCCATAAAATTTTTCTCTTCCATAAATCACAGCTTTTATTAGAAAAATAGGGTTATTCCCCAATAATCAAATAATGTAGAGAACTTTTTTATGATTTTTACACCGATTTGTTCCCCAAAACATAAACAACTAAATTAATAATCACTCGACAGCAAAATAGCCTTAATGCTCATTGCAGAATGAAAGTTAATATTGGGAATATTGTAGGAGCGTAAACATCCAAGACAATTAGAAACAGAGAGTTGTTAATTTTTTTGTTCAATAATTTTATCGGTAAATGCCTTTAAAAATTCTCTAGAATTGCTCCAGCCTGCACCATTGTTTAATCCCGAGAAATCGAACCCAGATATTTCATCTAAAGCTTTACTACAAACCCATTCATACATTCCAGCCTCTTTGCTTTTATATATTATTAGGAACAATGGTTTCATTGCTTTTTTACCTAATAATATGACACTAATATATTGTTTAGAATACATTACATCGTTATACCATTGTCCTGTCAGCCAATAGAACTTATCTTTGCGCCCCTTTTCACCAATCTCATCGCATAGATTTTGTAACTGTTTAGCCACATACGTGAGAACCTTTTCATCTATGTTTTTTATTAGCAAAGTTTCATCAACACCATTTTTACTTATCTCTTTCCAGTCAACATCTTCATTATTTTCTGAATTTCCTTCATTTCTTGCAGACTTTTGATTTTCTGTTTTTACTTCTCTATTATTATCGCTAAAACTATTCTGACTCTTACAACCTGAAATAAGTGATATAAGACAAACTACCACAGTCAAAAAAGCATAATGCTTGATATGCTTCATTTACGCCTCCTCTACAACTTAATCTTTACCTAATTGCGGCTACGATTCTCATGTTCAATCTTCACTCTGTTATTCACTATCATCTGCCCAATATTCATTCATCTCGTAGTACAAATCATCTTTGAGTCTAATAAAACTGACGGGATGTAAATTATGGACAAAGAATGCAGATCTGCAGCCTATAAAATAATTGTAACTAAAAATCATCCGATAATCCACAGGATTTTATTTCCATACATAAACAGATGCGTAGGCAAAGTAAATGCACCTTTTAGCAATAGAAGCGAGCTATCGTTAAAAGGTTTAAGATTGGCTTGATAGCCTGATTTCTTGCTCTTTATTCGTGAGAAAGAGCAAGAGGATGTTAAAACATATCAAGCATATGTTGAGCCTAAAGGTAGTCAACTTTTATTTGAAGATGAGTGGAAAGAAAAATTCTTAGGGCAGATTGAGAACAACTACAAGATTAACGATATTTTAGGAAGAGGATACAAGATTATAGGTCTTCCATTCTTTAATCAAGAAAACAGAATGTCTGAAATTCGACAAAGCACTAAACGATTTAGTATCAAAATTATAGTGATGTAATAAACTACAACATTTGTTTAGAAATTACCCAATCACATATCTGCAACACACCATAAGACGTATTACAGATTACGAAAATAATAAGAAATTTTATTAAAAATTATATTGTTATAACATTTCGCAAAAAATTTTCATTTAGAGCACCCCCCCCCCGTAGGAAATTTTACAGTCTAAACTAATTTCAAACTGAAAAATATTATGAAAAATAACAAAAAAATGATAGAATTTTAAATGTACCCGTTTAAATAGAGAGCTTTATTACTGGCATTGGAGAGATTTGTCATAGAATTCGTTCTATTTATTTGTTTAAAAATTCGTTAAAGATTAGGGAAAATTAAGGAGATTGTTATGACTACCACTAATCCTTCAAAACATACATCATCAAAATCTTCTAGAAAGCGTCCTGCACACAAAGTACACACTCTTCCGTTAGCAACAATGGCTGCTTTACTGACAGCAGCAACATGCTTAGGCAGCCAGCCTGCTATGGCTGTTCAAGCGGCCACAATTACTACACCAACACAGGCTGGAGTAGTTAGAAATCTTACGAATAGCACCGGTGTTGTGTATCAAGATCGTGAAGCTGATGTGGTTGTTAATAATCCAGAATGGCTTAAGACTCCTAGTATTCTTGAGTTCCAGCGTTATCGCTCTACTAATGATGAAAATAAAGATAAAACGACATTTAATTCCAACGAGCATGGTAGCGATGAGTACAATACTCTGATTAAAAAAACAGATATGTATGCACATATCGAAACAATAGATGGCGCTAAATATCTCGTATTCGACGTATTCTTCAACAATGATGCTCAATCAATGGTAAATCTCTCAAACAGGCAATGGTATATATGGCAAGTACCGTACCAAATTGCTAAGTTAAATTCCAATGGTTCGTATGCGAGTGACACAATTCGCGACTTACGTTTTGACGCTTACAAACTTAAAGATGCATCACAAAATGACAAAATAAAACGCAAGATGAACTTTACTCTTTCGCGCGATTTTGCCAAGTTTGAAAAAGTAGACAATCAGTCAACAACTATAAACTTCCCAAATGATCATGAAAAAAATTTCGGTGGCAGTAGTAATAAGTCTTCAAGCTTCTCTTATACTTTAGGACCGAATCAGACAAAATATGAAAAAGATATGAGCAATCTATTCCATGAGAATCACAATGATTACGCTATTGGTAAAGCAACTTGGCTAGATTACCCATATAATGGTAAGAATTATGGAATAGGTATTCAAACTTCAGAAGTAAATCTTGCATTCCATATGCATGCCGCAGTAAAGCTTAACGATACAGCAATTAACGAAAAAGCTACAACTTATGATGAAAAGTACGCTAATATACATAATGCTTGGACTTGGGCAGATTCTGCAACATATGGAAGCACAACAAGCTCGTCCTACGCGTGGATTTCTGGACGAGATCCAGAATCTGATGAAAAAAACTTACAGCGCCACAAGGATGACAGCATAGCGCCAAAAATTTATTACAATGGCACTGAAATAACCGACGACAATCAGACCATTCAACTTAATATAGGCGATAAACTAAGCTTCACTACCACCGACAACAAGGGTCATATTGAGAAGTTTAGCATTTCTGGTTTAACAAAAGATCCTACAGTCACGCAAGGCGATGGAAGCGAAGACAAACCGCTTTCATCAGGCGACATCAAAGTTACTAAAAAAATGAACGGCAAGGAAGTAACTATTACTTCCGAGGATGGCTCTGGCAACGTTACCACGCGCAAAGTTAAAGTCACAGTTACTAAAAAGAAAACACTTGCTGAAGAACATCCTCTTACTGGTAAAACCATTACTACTACAGTTGGTGAACCATTACCGCAATTGACAGAAATTAACAAACTTGTCGAGATTAAAGACGAAGGCAAGCTTAAAAAGAAGCCAACATTAACGTGGAATGGCAAATCTCCTGCTCCAAACACTGAGACAGTTGGCGTATTTACCCGTAGTATTAAGGGAACATACTCCGATCAGTCCACGAAAACAACAGATGTAATCATCAATGTTAAACCACAGAAGCCAGTTATCGACACTGATCTGACTGATCTTGCTGGAAAGAAAGGGCAGAAAGTAACAATAACTGTTGGAAGCGGCATTCCTACTGACGCTAAAGTTACTACAACAGTTAAACTGTTTGATAAAAATGGCAATGAAATCGGCTCTACTACAACGATTAACAATGGTAAAGCAGAGATTACTGTTAATGGTGAAATTCCTGAAGGCGACGTGTATGCAACAACGACTGTAACGAAACAGACTGAAACGCTAAATGCCGGTAAAACAATAATTCCAGGATTTGACCTAACTTCAGAAAAAAGTGATAAAAAACGAGCTACCAAGCCTAAGGATAATGAAAAACCAACAATTACTGCTACTGCTACTTCATCGCCTGTAACAGTTGGGCAAGATTTGAAGATTCACATTGTTGCTAAAGATGATGTGAAGGTTGAATCAGTACCTAATGCACAAGCTTTGATGCAAGGTTTAGGTCTTAAAATTAACGAACTCTCATCTCGAATAGAGTCAAAACAAACAACTAATACTGATACAGAAAAGGATTTTGATCTTACTGTTAAGAACATGCAGCCGAAGGAAGTTGGCACACATACCATAACCTTCACTGTAACCGACTCGTCAGGAAAAACCGGCACCACAACTCTAACCATAACCGTG
>NZ_JBETXJ010000003.1 GCF_040427915.1 Gardnerella vaginalis
AGTTTCAGGAGTGGTTGATGGGTTAGTTCCTGTTTTACCAGTGGCTTTTTCGCTCTTGGTACCGTTCTTAGAGTTTTGAGCGGTTACATCACTATTGTCTTTGATTTTGTTTGCTGGAATAGTGACTTCACCAGTGGTTTTATCAACGGTTACGCCTTCTGGAATGTTTTCACCAGTCCAGTTTCCGTCATTGCCTTTCTTGACAGTGATGGTCTTTTCGTTGTTTTCACCTTCTGGCGTATAAGTGATTTCCAGACTATCAGTACCGGTTGCTGGAGTGATCTTGGCTGAGCCTTGACCGTCTCCGTTTGCTGGGGTAGTGACGGTTGGAGCAGCTGGCTTAGTTTCAGGAGTGGTTGATGGGTTAGTTCCTGTTTTACCAGTGGCTTTTTCGCTCTTGGTACCGTTCTTAGAGTTTTGAGCGGTTACATCACTATTGTCTTTGATTTTGTTTGCTGGAATAGTGACTTCACCAGTGGTTTTATCAACGGTTACGCCTTCTGGAATGTTTTCACCAGTCCAGTTTCCGTCATTGCCTTTCTTGACAGTGATGGTCTTTTCGTTGTTTTCACCTTCTGGCGTATAAGTGATTTCCAGACTATCAGTACCGGTTGCTGGAGTGATCTTGGCTGAGCCTTGACCGTCTCCGTTTGCTGGGGTAGTGACGGTTGGAGCAGCTGGCTTAGTTTCAGGAGTGGTTGATGGGTTAGTTCCTGTTTTACCAGTGGCTTTTTCGCTCTTGGTACCGTTCTTAGAGTTTTGAGCGGTTACATCACTATTGTCTTTGATTTTGTTTGCTGGAATAGTGACTTCACCAGTGGTTTTATCAACGGTTACGCCTTCTGGAATGTTTTCACCAGTCCAGTTTCCGTCATTGCCTTTCTTGACAGTGATGGTCTTTTCGTTGTTTTCACCTTCTGGCGTATAAGTGATTTCCAGACTATCAGTACCGGTTGCTGGAGTGATCTTGGCTGAGCCTTGACCGTCTCCGTTTGCTGGGGTAGTGACGGTTGGAGCAGCTGGCTTAGTTTCAGGAGTGGTTGATGGGTTAGTTCCTGTTTTACCAGTGGCTTTTTCGCTCTTGGTACCGTTCTTAGAGTTTTGAGCGGTTACATCACTATTGTCTTTGATTTTGTTTGCTGGAATAGTGACTTCACCAGTGGTTTTATCAACGGTTACGCCTTCTGGAATGTTTTCACCAGTCCAGTTTCCGTCATTGCCTTTCTTGACAGTGATGGTCTTTTCGTTGTTTTCACCTTCTGGCGTATAAGTGATTTCCAGACTATCAGTACCGGTTGCTGGAGTGATCTTGGCTGAGCCTTGACCGTCTCCGTTTGCTGGGGTAGTGACGGTTGGAGCAGCTGGCTTAGTTTCAGGAGTGGTTGATGGGTTAGTTCCTGTTTTACCAGTGGCTTTTTCGCTCTTGGTACCGTTCTTAGAGTTTTGAGCGGTTACATCACTATTGTCTTTGATTTTGTTTGCTGGAATAGTGACTTCACCAGTGGTTTTATCAACGGTTACGCCTTCTGGAATGTTTTCACCAGTCCAGTTTCCGTCATTGCCTTTCTTGACAGTGATGGTCTTTTCGTTGTTTTCACCTTCTGGCGTATAAGTGATTTCCAGACTATCAGTACCGGTTGCTGGAGTGATCTTGGCTGAGCCTTGACCGTCTCCGTTTGCTGGGGTAGTGACGGTTGGAGCAGCTGGCTTAGTTTCAGGAGTGGTTGATGGGTTAGTTCCTGTTTTACCAGTGGCTTTTTCGCTCTTGGTACCGTTCTTAGAGTTTTGAGCGGTTACATCACTATTGTCTTTGATTTTGTTTGCTGGAATAGTGACTTCACCAGTGGTTTTATCAACGGTTACGCCTTCTGGAATGTTTTCACCAGTCCAGTTTCCGTCATTGCCTTTCTTGACAGTGATGGTCTTTTCGTTGTTTTCACCTTCTGGCGTATAAGTGATTTCCAGACTATCAGTACCGGTTGCTGGAGTGATCTTGGCTGAGCCTTGACCGTCTCCGTTTGCTGGGGTAGTGACGGTTGGAGCAGCTGGCT